>NZ_LWFT01000850.1:0-48425 GCF_001635105.1 Oleiphilus sp. HI0079 | reverse complement strand
ATCGTGAGCACTTGACGATGATTCAAGATTGCACACGGAAGCTACAAATACAGTTCGACAAAACCTATAAAGATGTATTGCGTGCGCTACGCCGCCGGAATATCTACATCATCACTGCCGAGCAGTTTGATGAAAAGCAAGGCGCTGAGGCGAAACGACTGTTTCAAGAGCAGCTTCTACCCGAGTTAGACCCACTTTTTTTGAAGAGTGACCGGCCCTTTCCAAAGATTCAGGATGGCATGATCTACCTGCTTGTTCGGGTAGTTAGTCAGGATGATCAGGAGCGATTTGCCGTGCTGGAGGTGCCAACAGATCGATTGTCTCGGTTTGTGCAGCTACCCCCGCGCACAGGACGAACTGCCAAGGTGTTTTCGGTATTGGAAGACATTATTCTGCATAACTTGCCGGATGTTTTTCGTGGCGTTATCGATATAAAAACGGCCGAGGCTTACGTGTTCAAGTTAACACGAGATGCAGAACTTGAGTTTGATGAAGCGATTAACCAGAGTTTGGTTGATCGCATGGCTAAATCGATTAAAAAACGCGCATCAGGGGAGCCTGAGCGCTTAGTGTATGACGGGGCAATGCCGGAATATATGCTGGTCCTGTTGAAGAAGCGGCTCGGCTTAAGTAAATACGACAGCTTAATGCCGGGTAGTCGTTACCATAACTCAAAAGACTTCATTGGTTTTCCAAGTGTTGGCCCCGCTTATATTGATATCAAACCTTTGCCGCCGGTGCCACACGCCTCACTGATCGGTAAAGAGGGTAACCTTTTTGATGTGGTACGTGAGCGCGATCTTATGCTGTATTACCCATACCACTCATTCGATACAGTGATCGATTTATTAAAGACAGCCGCGATTGACCCTGCCGTAAAATCGATCAAGATCTGTTTGTATCGTGCGGCCAAGCAATCCAGAATTGTCGATGCTTTGCTGTCGGCGAAAAGCAATTTCAAAGACGTGACTGCTGTGGTTGAGTTGCAAGCGCGCTTCGACGAGGCGAATAATATCGCTTGGGCGAATCAGCTCACCGATGGCGGAGTAAATGTTATCTTTGGTGTTCCGGGGCTGAAGGTGCATTCAAAGCTCATATCTATTACGCGGAAGGAAGAAGGAAAGCTCCGTTACTACTCACACATTGGTACCGGTAATTTCAACGAGAAAACGGCAACCTTGTATACAGATTTCAGCTTGATCACGCGGGATCAAGAGATCGGAAAAGATGTCGCGAATGTGTTTGATTTTATTAGCTATACCTATCGTCGACATGATTATAAGCACTTGCTGCTCTCTCCTTTGACTCAACGAATTGGTTTGACAGAGCTGATTCATCAGGAGATTCGCAATGCGGAAAAAGGTCTTCCTGCTGAAATCCAAATCAAATGCAACAATCTGGTCGATGAACCTCTCGTAAAACTGCTTTATGCGGCCTCGAATGCGGGCGTAAGAATCCGCATTATTTGTCGGGGTATGATGTCCTTAGTCGCAGGCGTAAAAGGGGTTTCTGAAAACATTGAGGCTATTAGTATCGTCGATCGTTTTCTAGAGCATCCGCGCGTATACGCATTCCACAACAATGGTGAACCAAAATATTTTATCTCATCAGCCGATTTGATGACGCGTAATATTGATTTCCGAGTTGAAGTGACAACGCCAATTTACGACAAATCTCTTCAGCAAATGGTTCAGGATGTTCTCGATATCCAATGGTGCGATAACGTGAAGGCACGCGTGTTGGACCGTGAGCAGAGCAACCAGTATCGAACGTTCAAAATAAATGGTCGGGTGCGGTCGCAAGAGCTGATTCATACTTACTTCAGCGAGGGCGAACTACCTGCTCGTATAAAATCTGCCAGAGACCGGATGCAGCGTGAGCTTCAAAAAGCGGCGAAGACGCGAGCAAAGAAAATTGCCCGTGTTCAATCAGCGGCTCAAAAGTCTCTACGCAAAGAGTCTTCGGCTAAAAAGCGGTCTGACAAAAAGTAATCCCAAGCGTGTTGGGTTCTTATCGACTGTGCTTTTTCAGCTATCGAAAGTAAGGCTTTGTCTCGTCGCCAAGCCGCTTGAAAAGCAGGCATCGACTGCGTAATCAGCGGTTCTTGCAAGGCAACGATGTCCTCGAAAGACGCTTTGACCCCTGCCAATTGTAAGTGGCACGACGGCGCGCTTCGGTCTGCCGTTTCGAGCCCTTTGATCGACGAGACCAGGCTTAGTAAACGCACCGCAATATCTGTTTGCTTCTGATCTAGCGCCACACGGAGTCTCTGGGCTGTGAGAGCGGCAAGGATATGGATATCCTCTTCACTTCGAAATGGCTTGATCATGTCCTTGTACCCATCTCCATCGACGATATCCTCATCGGATAGGGTGACTTGGTTGAGAGCGAGCGCTGCATGGCTTAGCTCGGGAACAAAGGGAAGGGTTGGCAAGGCCTTCGCGTTGATTCCTGTTCGCTTCGCGTCTAACTTTACAATACGCACATGGGCTTGTTCAGCATTTGTTGTTTCACGAAGATCGACAGCGCTAATGAAAAGTACTTCGGCGTCTGTACCACCCGATACAAAGGATTTACTGCCGTTTAGAACAGTTTTGCCCTTGTGGCATGTTAGCGTTGTTTGCATTTCACGCGGTTTTTTCACGCCTTTTTCTGTATGGCACAGTGCAGCGATTGCTTTTCCGTCTAAACGGAACATGGACTCCATTGCGGATTGATACGCAGATGCAAACGCAAAACTTGTTTGTCGGAAGCAAAAACCGCTTAAAAGCGCTTTGTCGATGCTGTTTTTAAGCTCATTGGTTACACATTGATGACGTTCAAACCAGTCGGTCATCGAATTGATATTTTCGCTTAGTGGATCTGACCGGCGAAGCAGCCGGTCGATGATGATGCTCAATTCTGCTCTCTCTATTTTGGCGCCATGCGCAGTGCACAGTCTATTCGAATCACTTCGCCATTTAGTAAGGGGTTCTCGACCATTTCCTTTACAATGCGAGCGTATTCTTTCGGATCACCCAAGCGCT
Source organism: Oleiphilus sp. HI0079 (assembly GCF_001635105.1). Taxonomy (NCBI): domain Bacteria; kingdom Pseudomonadati; phylum Pseudomonadota; class Gammaproteobacteria; order Oceanospirillales; family Oleiphilaceae; genus Oleiphilus; species Oleiphilus sp. HI0079. Next base: position 45,399 of record NZ_LWFT01000850.1, on the reverse strand, counting down.
GTGGAAAGGGAAGTGTTGCTGCCAAACTTTCTTGAGCGGCCTCCGGAAGCGCCGCTAACATTGGCGTCATAAACAGTCCAGGCGCAATGGCAAGCACGCGAATACCGTAGCGAGCTAGCTCGCGCGCTGCAGGTAAGGTCATAGAGACGATACCACCTTTGGATGCAGAATAAGCGGCTTGACCGATTTGGCCCTCGTAGGCCGCGACAGACGCTGTGGAGATGATCACGCCGCGCTCTCCATCACCATTTGCTTCACGCTCCTGCATCTCATGAGCAGCAAGGCGCATAATATTGAATGAGCCGCTTAAGTTGACAGCAATGACTTTGTTGAAAAAATCCATTGCCATTGGGCCTTCTTTACCGAGAATCTTCGCCGGCACACCAATACCTGCACAGTTAACCGCGATACCAACGGGGCCATGTTGAGCGCGCGCTTGTTCAAAGCAAGCTTCGGCGCTTGCTGCACTGGTTACGTCGCAGTCAAACGCCAGGCCGCCGATGTCTTTGGCGACTTCTTGCGCCCGCTCCATTTGCACATCAAAGATGCTGACTTTTGCTCCCATCGCTGCGAGCATACGCGCAGCTGCTTCACCCAGCCCAGATGCACCACCCGTCACAATTGCAGGTACTCCGTTAATATCCATTAGTTCTACTTCCTCTCGAATTGGTTTTGTTATTTACATACGAATGGTTGTCGAATGTGAATCGCGAAGGGCATGATAGGGTGATATAGCGCAGCCTATCAAGCCTGAAGATTTGATAGGCTTATTTAAAATGATCCTGCCTGTACATGAGAACGTACCTTACGTGTTTGCGAAGAGTGCGTTTGAACGAGAAAGGACAACAGAATATGAGTGAACTCATCATTTTTTATGACAGTACCTGTCCGCTTTGCGCAAAAGAAATGCGCGCGTTGCAAGCCTATGACACGACAAAGAAGCTGCGTTTGGTGGATTTGCATAGCGAAGAATTCGCAAGCCATTATGGGCATGTTAATTTTGATGAGGCTATGCGCATTTTGCATGCGCAGCAGAATGGCAAGGTTCTGAAAGGGCTGGATGTCACGGCAGCGGCCTGGAGGGCAGTGGGTAAAAAACCGTGGGTACAACTATTGCGCTGGCCAATTATTCGCTGGTTTGCAGACAGAGCGTATGTTTTGTTTGCTGATAACCGATATCGCTTATCATGGATGCTGACCGGGCAGGCTCGATGTAATAATGGTGTTTGCGAAAGTAAGAAGAGTTAGTTTGTTCCCGTTCGGGGATAATCAATCGGCACAAGCAGGATAATATGGGAATGAATAGTTCAAACCGTGTTGCGATCGTTATTGGCGCCTCTGGTGGCATCGGTGGCGGATGTGTCCGTCAACTTTGTGCTGATGCAGACACTCAGACGGTTTTTGCCGTTTCTAGATCTCTTGAAGACGCCTCACCGCTCAACATCGCATCGGGAAAATCCAAATTAAGTTTGTTAAGGTCCGATAGCAGCAAAGCCTCGATGCTTCGAGTTGTTGAGCAAATTCGAACACAGCTTCCTATCGGGGGCCAGCCGGAGTTCGATATCGTGATTGCGACCGGTTTACTCCATAACGGCTCTTTGCAGCCCGAGAAGAGAATCGATACGCTGGATCGAGAGTCCGCGCTGGATGTGTTGGAAACGAACACGTTGATGCCGATGCTTTGGCTGCAAAGTCTATCGAGTTTGTTTGGCAAAAACGTGGTTGCGCGTGTTGCGGTACTTTCGGCGCGTGTTGGTAGCATTTCTGATAACCAACTTGGCGGTTGGTATAGCTATCGCGCATCAAAAGCCGCACTCAATATGATGTTAAAATCTCTGTCGGTCGAGTTTGGGCGTCGTTTTCCGAATGTAAAGCTACTCGCTTATCACCCTGGTACCACGAAGTCCCAACTTTCTGCACCATTTAGCTCAAACGTGCCTTCCAACAAGCTTTTTTCAAGCGACTTTTCTGCTGAGCGTTTGGTGTCAGTCATGCGGGACCAACCGTTGGATAAAACACTCTCCTTTGTGGCGTGGGACGGCGCACCTATCGAGTGGTAATGCGTGTTTCGTAAGCGCTCAGAAGCGAGAGATCATTGGATATCGGTTTCGGTGCAGATACGAGGCAGGTTTATACTAATCCGAACCCAAGGTTTTGTGCTCTTTGAGATAAGCTACTAATTGATCAAATGGCACGGGTCTGCTGAATAAATACCCCTGAACGGTGTCGCAGCGCATTGCGGCGAGCATAGTTGACTGTTCTTCTAGCTCAACACCTTCAGCAACGACTTCCATGCCTAGTTCATGCGCTAAATCGATCGTTGTTTTAACCAGTGTTCTGTCGTCGTTGTCTTCCGTCATGTCCCGGATAAACTCTTGATCGATCTTCAGGCTACCAAACGGGTATTTGCGGAGATAGCTCATAGACGAGTATCCGGTGCCAAAATCATCAAGCGAGATTTTCAAACCGAGTGCGGTTAATTCGTTCAGCGCGGTAACAACGTAGTCATATTCATTGAGAAGAACGCCTTCGGTAATCTCAAGTTCAATGTTTTTGAAATCAATTTTACAGGTCTGAGCGCCAGTGCGAATCCACTCGACAAGTTCTGAATCTCTGAATTGAAGAGGCGAGAGGTTGATCGCCATCGTAAAGTCACGCTTAAACATAGCTTGGAGCTCCGAAAGCTTGGTGAGCGCCTGTTCGTAGACGAACTGTCCGATGGGAAGAATGAGTCCGGTGGATTCCGCGATCGGAATGAAGTCTCTTGGGCTTACTTGCCCTAGCTCTGGATTGTTCCATCGAACCAATACTTCAAAGCCCGTAATGTCTAAGTCGGGAAGGCTTAGTTTGGGTTGGTAGTAGCATTCAATCTCGCCGAGTTGTAAAGCTCTGTGCAGTTGCTCGGTATATTGCCGTCTGGTTTCGACCTCTTGGTTCATGTCTGCGGTAAAGAACGAATAAATGCTGCGCCCCATATCTTTAGAATGGTACATGGCGGCATCGGCGTTACTGAGCAGAACAGAGGATGTTTGTCCATTATCCGGATAAATAGAAATACCAATACTTGCGGATACTTTTAAGCGTCGGTTCTCGATATTGAACGAGTTTTTAAATTCGAGAAGTATCTTATCGGCGACTCGGCTAAAGTTGCCCTCGCGCCCTTTTTCTTTGACGAACACAACAAATTCATCACCTCCTAAACGACCGACAAAGTCATCACTATGGAGTACTGACTTGAGGCGGATCGCTGCGTCAATCAATAGTGCATCTCCGGCTTCGTGTCCCATTGAATCATTGATGCTTTTGAAGTCATCCAGGTCAATGAACATGACAGCGAAGCGGCTGTTTTCCTCTTGCGCCTGAGCGCGCAGCTCGTCCAAATACTCAAGGCAGCGCAGACGATTGGGGAGGTTGGTTAATGAATCGTTATGGGCTTGATGTTGTAACTCCGAGGTTCGCTCTCGAATTTGCCTTTCAAGTACTCTGTTCCAGCAAACGACGAAACAGATTATGGCTAGCGCGATTAGGGCAATCCAGATGATCGTGTTGTAGTTCACTTGATGTTCAAACTTAACCGACATCCAGCGATTAAAAACTTCATCGCGTTGCTCTTCACTAATGCTATTCATCGCTTTTTGCATGATGAGCGCAAGCTCGGGCCAATCATGTCGGATGCCAAGCGTGAGATCATAGTTGAAGTCTGTGTTTCCAGACATGCGAATGTCGCTGATATTATGCTTGTTGATGTAGTAATTGATGATGCCAAGATTGCCTACAAGTGCATCAGACTTTTTGTCTGCAAGCACCTCCAAACCTTGGGAAACACTCTCTACACCGATCAGGAATAAGTCTGGGTAACTCTCTGATAAATATTCCTCGGCGGCTGAACCGCTCAAAACAGAGACCTTCCTTCCTTTTAGATTTTCTAACTTACCAACGTAAGGATTGTCGCTTCGCGTGAAGATACTGATCGGCATAGAAATAAAAGGATCTGTGAAAATCGTAAAGTTTTCGCGGCTCGATGTGCGCGCAAAAGAGCTCATGATGTCGATCTCTTTTCTTTTAAAGGCTTCTAAACCCTCGCTCCAAGGAATAAACGTTTCATACTCAAATTGGACACCAAGCTGTTCCTCAAGCAGTTTCCAATAGTCTGACGAAATGCCTTGAAACCTGCCGAACTGATCTTCGTATTCGATTGGGGCCCATGATGCGTCTACGGCGACTTTTATGGTTTCCTTTGACTGCAGCCATGCGCGCTCCTGTTCTGTTAGCGCAAGCTTTATATTTTTTGACCTATCTGAGACTTGCAGCCATTTCTGTCGAAGATGAATGCGTGATTGCTCAGGGAGCGCGCGTAATGCTTTACGAAACATAGCGTTCAGCTCGGGCCAATCATTACGAACGGCAATGCGAATGGGTTCGCCAACTTCCATGCCAGGAAAATCCGGATTACCCGCAAATTCCAGGTTCGGAAACCCATGAATGTTTATTAGATATGCCGCAACTGCACTGTTTTCGAGAAAGGCGTCCGCTTCGCCGAATGAGACTTTTTTCAGTGCCTCAATTGGCGTATCTACCAACACTAATTCAACTTGTGGGTGGTCTCTAGAGATAATCTCTTCATAGTCGTAACCACGCACAACCGCGACTTTTTTGCCATAGAGGTCGCGATAGTTATTGAGGAACTCGGTTCCTTCGCGAATGATAATGGAGCGGAGCGTGTTGAGATAAGGCTGTGAGAACAAGGCATGTTTTTTGTGCTCGGGTGTAATCTCATAGGCTGTTAGAACATCAAGCTCTTTGTTCTCAAACTTGGTGGTTAGTGCATCCCAAGATTCATCTTGAATAAAGGCAAGCTCAATACCAAGCATGTCGGCAAGTTCGCGCAGTAAATCCATGCTGTAGCCACGCGCCATGCCATTTTCATAAAAATCGAATGGTGGCCACGCGAGATCGTTGCCAACCTTGATAACAGGATTTGCGGCAAGCCAGGCTTCTTCTTCTGGGCTTAGGTCAATCGTCGGCTCAGCATGAACGTGAAACGTGATGAGCGCGAACAGCATTACCATTGCCATAAGCGTTCGATGGCCTAGGCTGCGAACGCATGCGCTTATCGTTAACAAGTCTGTTCCGTTGGGTGTTTTCAATATGGTAACCGGTTGTTGGCGCTCAGCGTGTTGCGCTTACGTCTTTTTTTAAATTATGAACGTCACTTTACCTCTTAAGAATAGCGTAAATTGAGCTATTTACTGAAATTGGCAATTCCACTGACCTAATTTCGTAAACCTTGCGTAATAGCAGTACACAACAACGAATAGAGGTGAATTGTGAATCATTACAAAGCTCCTTTAGAGGACATGTACTTTGTTCTCTATGAGATTTTGAAAGCTGGCAACATAGCCAACATTGAACAGTTTGAAGATGCGACCGAAGACATGCAGCGTGCTGTACTAGAGGAAGCAGCAAAGTTATCAGAGAATGTCCTTCAGCCCATTAACGCGTCTGGCGATAGGGAAGGGTGTCAATATGATCCGGAAACGAAAGCGGTCACTACTCCCGCTGGTTTTAAAGAAGCCTATCAGACCTATCAACAAGGAGGCTGGAGCGGTTTAGCAACGCCTGTTGAACATGGTGGCCAAGGCCTTCCGCATTTTTTGAAAGTGGTCGTAGACGAAATGTGCTGTTCGACCAATTTGTCGTTTGGCATGTATCCAGGCTTGTCGCATGGCGCTATCGATGCACTCACTATCCATGGTAATGAGCATCAGCAAACCTATTTTTTACCGAAACTGGTGGCCGGTGAATGGACTGGCACGATGTGTTTGACCGAACCGCACTGCGGAACAGATCTAGGCTTGATCAAAACCAAGGCAGAGCCAAACGCAGATGGGAGTTACTCGATCACAGGTAACAAAGTATGGATTACCGGCGGCGAGCATGACCTGGCTGAGAACATTGTGCATCTAGTTTTGGCGAAATTGCCGGACGCGCCAGCGGGCAGCAAGGGCATTTCCCTTTTTGTCGTTCCTAAGTTCATGGAAGACGGGTCGAGAAATCCTGCCTTTTGTGGCGGACTGGAACACAAAATGGGGATCAAAGCATCCGCTACGTGTGTGATGAACTTTGAAGGTGCGACGGGCTGGCTCGTTGGTAAAGAGAACGAAGGCCTTAAGTGCATGTTCACGATGATGAATGCCGCGCGCATTATGGTTGGAATGCAAGGTCTCGGCTTGGCTGAAACCGGTTATCAAGTGTCGCTTGCGTTCGCGAAAGACCGCTTACAGAGTCGCTCGCTTGCAGGTCCTAAGAACCCAGACGGCCCAGCCGACTCTATTCTTGTGCATCCTGATGTGCGACGTATGATCTTGAAGCAAAAGGTCTTGATCGAGGGTGGCCGAGCGATGGCGTATTGGTCGGCTTATCAGCAAGACCTAGCGCATGCCGCCGCTGATGAGGCGGAGCGAGAGAAAGCAGATGATTTGTTCCAGATCATGACGCCGATTGTGAAGTCTTTCTTGACCGATGAAGGCTACTTCAGCTGTGATTCTGCCTTGCAGTCGATGGGCGGCAACGGCTTCACGCAAGACTGGCCGGTAGAGCAATTGTTGCGAGATGGTCGAATCGCACGAATCTACGAAGGCACGAATGGTATTCAGGCACTCGATTTGATCGGGCGTAAGCTGACGATGCGCGGTGGACGCTTACCTCGCACTTACTTGGCCGCAATGAATGAGTTGCTCCAAGGGGCTTCAGCTGAACACAAAAAGCTGGCCGAGCAATTTATTGCCAAATTAACCAAAACGCTGATGGGGCTTGCCAAGACGTTGATGGCAGATCTGGAAGAAGCGGGTGCTGCAGCTACACCTCTGTTGCGTATGTTTGCACTCACCTCGCTTGCGGTGTTCTGGGCTCGCATGGCTGAGCAAGCAGATGATGAAGGTACGAAAGGTCGTTACAGTGCAGATTATCTGTCGGGTAAAAAGAAGGCTGCGGATCACTTCTTCCGTTTGTATCTTCCAGAGATGGATGCCTTGGCTGCGGATATTGAAGCGGGCAAAGCAACCTTGATGGACTTTGCCGAGGCCGAGTTCTAAGTTTCTCAGCCCAAAAGTGTAAAAAAGCCCCAGCTTACGTTGGGGCTTTTTGTTTGTGGGCATGCCCCGGTCATGGTGTATAGAGAAAATTGATCACAACAAGGCATACGGCAAGGTCTATCCGAGCTTATACGACGACAGCTCGTCCTTGGCGATTGCTTAGAAACTCGGCTTCATAGTTCCAGCATGTCTTTAATGCCTTCTCATCAATGACCTGAGTCGGAAAGCCAGTGCTGTGGATCTGTCCATGGTGGATGATCATCGTGTTATCGCAATACTTTAGCGCGTGATTAAGATCATGAAGCACGGCCAATATCAGCATCTCTTGTTCAATACAGAGGCTCTTAATGAGCTGTAAAAGTTGATGCTGGTGACCCAAATCTTGCGCAGAAAGTGCTTCATCAAGTAACAGTAGTGGAGTGCGTTCCGCATGACTAATCTGTACCAGTACTCTGGCGAGATTTACCCTTTGCTGCTCGCCGCCAGATAACAGGGGGTATTCTGCGTCAGCGAGATGTTCGCAGTCGCAGCGCTGCATGCAAGCTCGAACCAATTTTTTCGATTCATGATGGTTGAGTGAAAGGGGGGTTAGGCCCAGAGAAACCACTTCTTGCGCTTTAAACGAGAAGGTTAGGCTCGACGACTGAGGGAGTACGCCAATATGACGAGCGCGCTCAACCGAATCCCATTCTTGCAGCTCGATATCGTGGAAGCGTATTTCTCCCTTGTACGCGTGATCGCCGGAGATCGCCTTGAGAAACGAGGATTTACCTGCGCCATTCGCGCCGACTATTCCCCAAAAAGAAGCCTTATCAAACCCCTGTTTCTCTAGCGTGAACAGTGGCTTGTCGATTGTTCCTACAGACAAACGCTCAATTGATAGCATGCTCATATTTTCTCACCCATGTCGTTTTGCTTTGGAATGGTTTGATCTGTTACGTTTGGTCTGTTGCGTTTGAGCGCCCATTCTGCCCATGCTATAGCGCCCACCGCTTGCGTTCGCGTAGCAGTAAAGAGACAAAAAACGGGGCACCAATTAACGCAGTGATCAGACCAATTGGCAGCTCCGATGGTGCGATGAGTGTGCGTGCAAGTAAGTCCGAGAGAATAAGTAATAATCCACCCATTACGGCACTAATGGGTAAAAGAAAGCGATGGTTTGGCCCGCATAACATGCGAACAACATGTGGCACGACCAAACCTATGAAGCCAATAATCCCCGTATAGGCGACGCAAATACCCACACCTATGGCAACCAATACGATGGTGTTTCGTTTAAATCGCTCGACATCAATTCCCATGTGCCGGGCTTCCGACTCGCCAAGGAGCAGCGCATTGAGTGCATTGATGTGCTTTTGGAATAGAATGATGAGTGCGAGACAACACACAAAGACGAGCGGTAACTGCTCTGTTTTTGCCTTTGATAATGATCCCATCTGCCAAACGCTCAGTTCTCGCAGGCTGTTATCATCTGCAAAATAGGTTAATAGTCCGATGGCCGCGCCCGAGAACGCGCTCACAGCAACGCCAGCAAGCAATAAAATAACGACGGATGTTCCCCGGGCTGAGCGGGCCAGTGTATACACTAAGAGTGTCGCGCTGAGTCCGGCGGCAAACGCACAGACCGGCACGCTCCAGGCTTTCCAGTTCGCCGGCAGTAATACGATTGCAATGATAGCGCCTACCGCTGCACCAGAAGACACTCCGATAATGCCGGGATCTGCGAGGGGGTTTCGAAATAGCCCCTGTAACACCGCGCCGCATTGCGCCAAGATGCATCCGACCATCAGTGCGAGGGCGATTCTCGGTATGCGCAGTTCAAATAGCACCAATGTCGAAAGACTAGTTTCACTGTTCACATTTGCAGCTTGGCCGGCCGTTGCGCTCGTAATTGATTGCATGATCGATTCTATCGCGTCGCCTAGACTAATCTGAACGGCGCCCGTTAGCCCAGACAGCACTGAGGCCGCAAGGGTACTAAGCAGTAAAGTGATCATCAGAAGTTGAAAAGGAATCCGCATGGCTCTAATGGGCTTCTGCTATCACGTTAGACAGGAGGGCTTTAACCCGAAGGGCTTCGTCTATGGCGGCTACACTTATTCCTGCGACGAGGCTGCTTGCATCGATGTTGATTGCCGGAATGCCATACACCGAGCCAACCTTGCGCTGAAGGCTCTGATCGTGCTGAAGGCTCTGATTGCGCTGATGGCTCTGATTGCGCTGATGGCTCTGATTGCGCTGATTGCGCTGATCGCGCTGATCGCTCGATATGTTGCGGCTCGCTGTGATAATTAGATCAGGTTGCATGGCGAGTAAGGTTTCTGCCGACGTTTCTCGGTAAGCGTTAAATTGCGCTAGATTGGTCATGCCAAGCAGCTTGATGAAAGCATCGCCGCTGGTACCCATGCCGGCCATACTGCCATTTGCGCCACCCATATCTAATAGGAATACAGCGGTTGAGTGCTTTACCGTCATCGCGCTTAGGCGAGTGTCTTTTTCTACCAGTTTTTCTGCGACGCTTAGCCCCTCATCTTTAAGATGAAATGCCTTGGCAATCTGGAAGATATTGTTGGTTAGCATGCTTAGATTTTCTGGCGTCTCTTGCTGGATAACTTTAACGTGTGTCTCTCGAAGCACATCAAGCGTGCGTTCTGGCCCCATGAGTGAAGAGCCGATCAAGACATCCGCATTTAGGCTCAACAAACCTTCGGGTGACAATTGTCTGTGGTAACCGATATTCGGTAGATGATGAAACGCCTCCTCTCTGGAAGAGGTTAGGTCAATGGCAACAACGTGCTCTGCTAAGCCAAGTGCGCGTAGTATCTGTGTGGTGCCGAGATCAGCACTAATGATACGTGGCGCATTCGTTTGCGCGTATGCTAGGGAATGCATGATAAAAAGAGCGAGAGCCAAGCCTGCTCCGAGCACGATGTTGATGCCAGAGCGCTTCGCGTCAGGTATGAATCGCATTACTGTTTCTCCATAAGTATATGTGTATTAGACATTGAGTGTGTATTTAGGAAATTGAGCAGCGTAAGTAGCGGTGCAACGGGCGTTTTGGCGTCGCTCGCAATGTGCACGGGAATGCTGTTTCCCGAGTGTTTAATGCGTTCTTTTAAGTCTTTTTTAAGCGCTTGAAAATCTGCGAAGCGTTGGTCGGCGATCGCATAGAAGGGCGCCGTGGGATAAATCTGAACGACGACGGCCTTCGCAGGCTCTGCGCGAATCGGAGCCTGCTCTTGCTCCTTGTGTAAGGAAATGGGCAGCTCGATTATTGGGCTATTCATGCAGAGCAGCAGAAAAACAATCACAATGAACACAATGTCGATTAACGGGGTCAGATCTAATAGTGCCGTGTTTCGTGGCTTTGTTTTGAGTGTGATCATTTTGCTTCACTGAGCGCGTTTGCATAGCCGGGTGTCTTGATCGGACTATTTGATGTTTCACACATGCTGTCGTCATTGAGAGTGCTTTTTGCGCTTGATTGTTGAAGTGACAGTGCATTGATCGCGTTTACGGCTCGGTTGGTGATTTTCTCCGCCCACAGCAGAAATAAGTTGGAAAATAACAAACAAGGCAACGCAATTAGCAGGCCGGCTGCGCTGGTTTTCATCGCAATACCAAGTCCGTCTGCAACCAATGCCGGATTCACGCCGGTTGTTGAGTTTGCGACAGCATCAAACGAGGAAATTAATCCGATGATCGTACCGAGCAGGCCCGTGACAGGTGCGAGTGCAGCAAGCATCTGCAAGAGATAGGGGCCCGTCGATAGCCTGTTTAGCTGCTGTTGAAGAAAACGTTCTACCACCGTATCTCGAACTTCTACTGGCTGCGCGGCATGCTTTGTCATTTGCCTGTGCGCATCTTTTACCAGCGTGTTGGTCAGGGAGATGTGAGTCAGACGGACTGTGGACTCAAGTATGATGAGCATGCTGGCTAAGGCCATGATGAGCAAGGGTAACGTGAGTATGTCCAGTTGGCTTTCTAGGTAGATATAGATATTCATGGGGGCTCTGTTTTTCCTTTTTAATTCAATTCGAATCTAACGGGAATGTGCACGCGAGAAGCGATCGCTAGACCTTTCACTTGATGCGGCAGAAAGCGCCATTCTCTGACGGCATTCACCGCAGAATTGTCTAAAAGTGGGTTTCCAGAGCTTTTTTGTATTTTTAGATGTGTCTGAGATCCGAGCGCATCCAAAGACACCTCAATGACCACGGTTCCTTCCACACCTCGGCGGCGAGCCATGGACGGGTAGGTCGGAGGTGTTGGTGGCGTAGCGAAGAGCGGTTTTCTGACCAGCGGCTGCGGCTCTGCATGGGGTCGTCCTAACGCGTTTTGTTCACTGCTCGCAGATGTCGTCTGACTGTCCACTTGAGTATCTAGCTGAGTAACTGCCTTAGAAGCCTCTTTAGAAACCTCTTTGAAAACCTCTTTGGAAGCCTCTTTAGAAGCCAAGTGCGTGGTCTCCACGTTGCGCCCGCTTCGTGTTTGTGAGGCGAGCGGGTTGTTGGTGAAGGTCTCACCCTCTGGTGTTTGGTGTACTTTTGCCTCGTGTGCTTGAGCAGGTGTTGGCTGCTTTGATGCTCTTGGCTTTGAGCTTAAAGGTTTTGATTTTGAATGCGCTGATTTTAAAGGCTCTGAGCGCGAGTCGGATACGCTGCTATTGGCCGTGTCCTTTTTGGCGGTCTGGTTGTGGTCTGTGTGATTTGCCGTGTGATCTGTGACCTTACCCGGTGCGCGAGCTTGAGCCTGATGGGAGGCAAGGTGTTGGTTTTCTGTCAGCTTAAAGCGAGCAAGGCGTAATTGCTGGTGTTGCATTGGTTCAGCTTTGGAATGGGGTGTCGGTTTCGCGTGGGCCGCCAAAGCAAACTCTGCTGGGAGAGGGCTCAAGATAAGAGCGAGCGCGCCCAATATGAAAGCGCCCCGAAGCGTGTTGACCAGTAGGTTCGTGTTTGCATGCATGTTTAGTGCGTCCTTCAGTCGCCTTGCTTGTGCAGAATAATGGTTGGCGCATTCTCTTTTTTGGTGCACCACCAATGAAAGTGAGCAGAGCATAGAGGCTTGGTCATTAAACGTCAATAATAATCTAAATGATAACAATTCGTATTTACAATAAAAATTAGCTCTGATACTGTGCCTCCTGAAAATTCAACAACACACCAGGACAAGGCACTGAAAGATGAGTAAAAGAAGTCACGTCGTTCTACCGTTGGCACTAAGCTTCTCGGCTGAGCTGTTAGCGACAGAGGCACAATCTCCCGAGCTATTCTCGCTAGGCGAGGTCAACGTAACGGCCACTAAAATCGAGGATTCCGAACAGAACACAGCGCGCCCGATGTCTGTTATTCAGATGAGCGAGCCACAAAACAAGAATGTGCAAAGTGTTGCAGATGCCTTGGACTCACAATCGAATATTACTCAGTCGGGCGGGCCAAGGAGTTCGGTAAAGTCTGTCAATATCCGAGGACTTGGCGGCAACAAAGTGCTGCAAACAATCGATGGCGCGCCCCAAGCATTTCAATCTGGTCATCGGGCGAGCTATTTTCTCGATCCGGCATTGATCAAGCGTGTTGAGGTGGTAAAAGGCCCTGCGTCGAGTATTTATGGCTCCGGCGCAATTGGCGGCGTCGTCGCACAAGAAACGATTGACCCTGAAGATCTGCTTGCTGGAGATCGCAAGCAGGGCGGGTTTGTAAAACTTGCGAACAACGCAAATAACCAGCAACAGGATGTTGTTGCGGGTTTGGGGCTACGCTCTGGAGATCTGGACTGGCTGCTATCAGGCTACTACAAAGATGGCGACGATATGACGCTTGGCAATGGCGACACGCTTGAGAGTTCTGCAGAGCGATCAAAGGGTGTTTTGGTGAAGCAAAACTGGTTTGTTGCTGATAGCCAAAGTCTTGGCTTGAGCTATCGAAATGAGCAGCTTGCAGGTCAGGTTCCCTCCAATGGCTCGGCCGCCATCAACGGTACAAGTGTATTTAATCTTCAGAGGGACCAAGTAAACCAAGCTGCAAACATTGATTATGACTGGGTCAACAAAGACGGTAGTAATACGTTCAACGCGAAAGCCTATTGGGACAGCATTGCCATTGACGAATCGCGTATTAGCGACAACAGAGCAGATAAAACAGAGCAAGATAGCGTTGGTCTATCGCTTGATAATGTAACGGGCTTCAATGGGTTTACTTTATTAACCGGTGCCGAAACGAAAGAAACGCACTTTGATGGTGAGCGCTCTGGTGTCGCTGGAACGCGCCCAATCGTTCCTGGTGCGGTTACGACTACTTCGGGTTTATATGCACAGATCGTCGCACCCCTTTATGGATCTAGCGCCAGTGCGCGAGGGGATGGAATCAGCTTGGAGTTGGGTGCGCGCTATGATGATTTCTCATCTGAGGCGAAGAACCTGAATCAGAGCAACTCCGACGATGATTTCTCGGGCTCTGCGGCTCTGGTATGGCGACAAAGTGAACAGCTCACTGTAGCGCTTCGATATGACCAAGCATTTCGCGCTCCTTCAGCTGAGGAGCTATACACCACCGGCGCGCACTTTTGTATGGGGCCGGGCTTTTGTAACACCTTCGTCGCAACGCCAGATCTTGATCCGGAAACGGCAGAGAACAAAGAGCTGCTGGTGAAGTGGAGTGACACGCAATGGCTTGGTGCTGATCGCGTGGGAGTGAGCGCGTCTGTTTTTCGAAATGACGTCGATAACTTTATTTCGCAGATCGTCGAGCCACCTTCATTTGGCATGGGGCCGCCAAACGCGGGGACCACTTACAACACCAATGTAGATAAAGCTCAGCTAAATGGTTTCGAGCTAGAAGCAAGCTATCTTTTGGCCGGCGTTGAAGGTCGGATTGCGTATGGGCAGGTTCGCGGAAAAGACCAGAAAACAGGGGAGGATCTCACGAACATCCCTGCAGACAGCATCACGGCTCAGCTCTCCAATCAATTCTCAAGTTCGGCGCAACTCGGTATGCGCGTTATTCATACCCAAGACCAAGACAAAACCCGCTATTCGGCCAACACGACTCAGCTAGTGTATGACGATTACACCACATTAGATGTTTATGGCTCATGGGCACCGAAGGCGCTGGGCAACATCACGCTTGATATGAGTCTAAATAACCTAACAGACCGCTATTATCGAAAAACTTGGTCGCAGCTTGATGCTGTTGGTCGTGAGGTTATCTTGGCCGCAACGTATACATTCTAAGAGGTGAGGGTATGCAAGCATATAAAGCTATTCATGGTGATCAAGCGCAGGGGCTGCTTGAGATCTTGAGTCGTTGGGGGCCTCTGACGACGATTGTTTTCTCCGGTGGCAGTGTTTTTGAGTTTAAAGGGGCCTTTCCAGAAGGTTCTGTGGCAGAAGGTTTTTACAATTTTGGTCATTCAGGTTCTGGGGGTTTTCAGGGGCATTTGAATTTGAAGCTTGTTCAAAGCATTACTTTTCAGGATAAACCGCATCGCGGTAAACAGAGTTATGCCTTCGTGTTTAGGGATAAAGGCCACGAGTGTATTTTCAAAATCTTTCTGGGACGAGACGAGAACGGGGTGCTAATCCCAAAGCAGGTCGAAGACTTCAAAGAGATGCAAGAGCAAGCAATGGTGTTTGAAACAGAGCAAATGGAGCAAAGCAATGCGCGATGAAAAAATAGTACGTATTCAACATGATATTCAGTCCTTTCTTGAGAATCGTAAGACCTTGCAATTATCTACTGTGACAAAAGAAGGCTTTCCATTTGCCTCTTATGCCCCATTTGGTGCCGGTGATGATTGCTTCTATGTTCTGCTGAGTGATATCGCGCGTCATGCGGTCAATCTCGTCTGTAACCCGGTTGCGTCGGTATTGGTGATCGCTGATGAGGGGGAGTCTAAAGAGCTCTTTGCGCTTGAGCGATTAAATTATACCGTCGATGCTGAGCTTCTGGAGTTTGGAAGTGAAGGTTGGGCGCTTGGTATTGATTGTATGGCTGCGCGTTTTGGAAAGCGGATTCATGATCTTAGCAGCCTTGCTGATTTTAAGCTGTTTCGCCTCCAGCCAAGCGAAGGGCGATACGTGAAAGGATTTGCCAAAGCTTATTCACTAGAGGGTAAGGGCTTCTCTGGCGTTCGTTTGAATCATCTAAGAGAAGGGCATAAAAAGAGAGAAGCGACCCCAGCTTAAACCTTCGACTGTGCGGAAAAAAGGCAAAAAAAGAGCCGCATGACGAGCAGTGCGGCTAAGGGACAAGAACTGAAAAACATCTAAAAGACTGAAATCTTATTAAAGCTTACGGCGCACATTTTTTAATGGATCACTCGTCAAAGGGTTTTCATAAAATAGTGCTTGGAGGCGGAGGGATGGTTTCTTAGCGCATATGTCTGCTACGAAGAGCGGTGCTAGGGCGATAGAGAATATCGCCCCATTTTCGTGCCGGTCGAGTTTTACACTTTAAAAATAGAGAGTTTGGCTTTCAGATCTTCAGCGGCTTGTAGGGTATCCATCGATAGACTCTCAACTTCGTCTGAAATGCCGTGAGCTTCTTGGCCATATGCAGATAGGCGATTGGCATTTTCGCTTATTTCATTTGAGACTGAACTTTGTTCTTCCGCAGCGGATGCAATTTGAATGCTCATTTGCGAGACAAGGCCGATGGCACCTGAAATCTGCTCAAAGGCCTCTTTTGCTTGGCTCGCCTTTTCAACAGACTTCTCGGCAACCTCTTTGCCACTGCTCATGGTCGCATGTGCAGAATCAGCACTGCGCTGAAGCATGTCGACCATTTGTTGAATTTCCTCGGTCGAGGTTTGTGTTCGCGAGGCAAGGGCTCTTACTTCGTCGGCAACAACGGCGAAGCCACGGCCTTGCTCTCCCGCTCTTGCTGCTTCAATGGCGGCGTTCAGTGCAAGTAGATTTGTTTGCTCCGCAATTCCTTGAATAACGCTAACCACTTCGTGAATTTTGTCGGTATCACTTTTAAGCTGTTCAATTTTTTCAGCTGCACCGCCAACATCCGCGGCGAGTTGATTGATGATGGACTGGGTATCAAGCACCACTTGAGTTCCGACAGCACTGTCTGATCCGGCTTGTTTCGCACTTTCAGACGTGTTGCTTGCGCTATGTGCCACCTCAGAAATAGAGGCGGACATTTCGGTGATCGCGGTCGCCATCGAATCCGTTTCGTTCAAAGTGTTCCGAGCGACAGCTTGATTGCTTTTTGCGCTGGTATCGAGCAGTGACGCTTGCTCGCTAACTTGATCTGTTTTGACGATGATATCGCTAATTAATCCACGTAAAGCAGCAATAAACTTGTTAACGGTTTTGCCGAGTTGGCCGAGCTCGTCATTGGTTCTAATGCGAACCTCGGTTCTTAGATCGCCGCCTGCGGTAGCGAGTTCGTTCAATACGTTATTCATCTCTCGAAGAGGGCGAATGACGAGTCGTGGCATTAGCCAGGCAATGCCACCGCAGATCATCAGTGCAATCACAAACACTGCAATGGTGGCCGCCTTTGAGTTCTTCATGGTGCTATAGGTCGCAGACGTTTCTTCGTTGAACGCGGCGTTGGTGTTAGAGATGATGGTATTCATCAAGCCGTTGAGCTTCTCGAAGCTTTCTGCGCCAGAGCCAAAACTCAGATCCATTGCGGTTCGCCTTCCTGCCCGAGTGTCGGCGACACGTTCTTGAATCACTTGCTCGCTGATCGGTTTCCACTTCGAGTACTGATTTATATAGTCACCAAATTGCTCTTTGAGTGCTGTGTTTGCATCAATCTTGCTGAATTCGTCCTTGAGTCTTGCGATGTTCTCTAACGACTCTCTATGTACCGATACATAGTTTTCAAAGTCTGCGGAGCCGGGTTTTAGAAATATGACACTGCGCTCTGCAACCACCGCGCGATACATGTTCCCGTCGATATCTTTAAGTATCTCCAAAGCGCTCATGTCTGCGACCATATGACCGACGCGCGATTGGATCTGCGTAAAGCTAACAACGGATAATATTGATATCGATGCAATGAGAACCGAGAGTATGCCCATTGCAATGAACAGTTTGATGCGCAATGTCATATGACCTTACCTCAATTTAAAAGAGTGATGCCGTCGCTTATTGGGCTTCTAAATCGTCTAGATTGATGCCGATGGTAATCGCGCCGATTGCGGTGCCACCATCCATTACCGGGACAGATACTTGAACTAAGTAAGCTTGAGCGCTTTCATCAAACTCGACGTCACCGATATGCACAGCGCCGGCTCCATCCTTGAACGACTCTTGCCACTTCGCCTCATCGCCTTGCCAGTAATCAGATGTTTTATTCGTCATCGCGACATTGGCACCCTGATTATCCATCAAAAATACTTCGAAAAAGTAAGGCTGTGTTTTTTCCAATTTGGCCAGCTCCTGAGCAGCAGGGCTTTCCATGATTGATGTCATGCCCGCTGCCATCTACGTTTCGCCACTCTGCATCGCGTGCTTTGATGTCATCGAGGGTCATCCCTTGATTGTTTTGCTCTGTGACTGCCGCAATCAAGGTTGCGTTCGTACCCCAAGATTTGAGCTCTGGAACAATATCATTAACGGCGTCAGGCGCTTTCTCAGCATGTACAACGGCGGCAAATGCCAGCATCAAGGTTGCGCAGGTCGTGCGAAAGAAATGTGTAGTCATGGCTGTCCCTCTTAATTGCTTATCAATTATGAATGCGTGAGCCATGACTTTAGTACAGAAAAACGGAAGGTCTAGTTCTTTGTCGGTAGGCCTAGCCTTCAGGGAAAAGGCTATCTAATTCTTTGGATGCGTCCTGTCGATCAATCGTACCGACATCGAGAACTGGTGAGGCATCAATGTGTTGAGCGTCCATCATTTGCGCGATGCGCTGAAGGCTTGATATCAACATGCTTTGTTCCCACTCATGTAAGTCATTGAACTGTCTCGCGAAGTGTTCTTGCAGTGGGGGCGGGGCATTGAGCGTCGCATTCTCGCCATCCTCTGTCAGGTGAACATGCACTTTTCGTTTGTCCTGAGTGGAGCGTTCTCGATAAACCAGTCCACGCTTTTCTAGCCGATCAAGAATGGTTGTTACCGTTGCTTGAGACAGGCTGATGTCGTTCGCGATTTTGCCGATGGTGACTTCATCATTATTGCGAATGGCATTAAGCAGTAGGATTTGAGGTGCTGTCAGTCCGGTGGTTTTAGATAATTGTTTCGAGTGTAAATCCGTCGCTCTGATGACTCTTCGTAAAGCGACGAGCACTTCTTCTACTTTGTTCATGATGTTCTCTCAGTCCATTCGTTGTTAGCTCAAAGCCCGAGCTACGGGGATTGACGCTGTAAAATCTGGGTGGAAAGAGTATAGGGCTAAGGGCGTACTTTGTTAAGCGCTCTAAAGTATCGACATCTAAGTAAAATACAGAGTAATAAAATGATAAGTGCGCCCGACGAGCCTTTGATTTTCTGTTCTCTAAGTATATTTTTGGTGTTAACTTGCTGAATTGAGCACTTTTTTTGACGTTTTGGTTGAATTTTTGATCATTATTCTTTAGTGTTGTAAATAATTTAACTCAAAGCAAAAAGGTGTATGAATTTAACGTTACGTAAACCGACCGCAGAAGACGGTTCGGCGATCCATGAGCTAGTTCAACTATGCTCGCCTCTCGATGAAAACTCTGTTTATTGTAATCTGCTCCAGGCCTCCTACTTTGCCGAGACCGCTGTTGTTGCAGAGGGTGATGGAAAGCTGCTTGGCTTCATTACCGGATTTGTCTCCCCTAAAGATCCTGAAGTGCTCTTTGTCTGGCAGGTAGCCGTCTCACCGGCAGCACGCGGTTTGGGTCTGGCTCTGAATATGCTTGAGCATCTAACGGCGCGTGTTCAAACGCAGGGTGTTCGTTTTATCGAAACAACGATTACCGATGACAACGCCGCTTCCTGGGCGCTGTTTCGGCGCTTTGCCGAAAACCGCAGTGCTGAGCTCGAGCACGCTCCTCACTTTTTATCTGTCACCCATTTTGCCGGGCATCACGAGACAGAGAATCTTCTTCGAATTGGCCCTGTTGCTGGGACTGTTGGCGCTTCTTCATTGTCGTCCGTTGCGGATGCACAGGAACCAGCAAGCGTCTGAGTCTGTTCGGTCGATCTTTATACCTAAATCTTATTTCAACTTTTAAACGATAAAGGAAACTCACATGAATATTTTTCAAGAAATAGAATCAGAAGTCGCAAGTTATGCACGCTCATTCCCAAAGGTTTTTCATAAGGCGAAGCTTGAGCACTTGTACGACAAGGACGGTAATCAATACCTGGATTTTCTGGGTGGAGCTGGAACTCTGAATTACGGCCATAACAATCCTAAGTTCAAGCAGGCACTCGTTGAGTATTTGATGGACGATGGCATTACCCATGGTCTCGATATGCATACCAAGGCCAAGGGTGAGTTTCTTGAGGCGCTGGACCAATACATTCTTAAGCCGCGTGATCTTGAGTACGTTGTTCAGTTTACAGGTCCTACAGGCACCAATGCCGTAGAAGCCGCGATGAAGTTGGCGCGCAATGTAACCGGTCGAGAGAATATTATTTCCTTTACCAATGGCTTTCATGGCGTAAGCCTTGGTGCGCTTGCGGCGACGGGGAATCAACATCACCGCGGTGCGGCAGGTACGAGCCTTCCCGGTGTTACAAGAATGCCTTTTGATGGCTATCTAGGGGACGAGCTTGATACCACCTATTACCTCGACAAGGTGTTAAGTGATAGTTCCAGTGGTATCGACAAGCCTGCAGCCGTTTTGGTTGAAACTGTTCAAGGCGAGGGCGGCATTAATGCCGCCAGTGCAGAATGGTTGCGTAATCTTGAGAAGGTGTGCCGCGCGCATGATGTGTTGTTAATTGTGGACGACATTCAAGCGGGTTGTGGGCGTACTGGACGTTTCTTTAGTTTTGAAGAAGCTGGCATCAAGCCGGATATCGTTACCCTGTCGAAGTCTTTGAGTGGCTACGGCTTGCCGTTTGCCATTGTCTTACTTAAGCCGGAGTTAGACCAATGGAAGCCCGGTGAACATAACGGTACTTTCCGCGGCAACAATCTGGCATTCGTGACGGCAAAAGCTGCGCTCGAGCATTATTGGTCTGACCGCAAGTTTGAACTTGAGGTGCAAACCAAGGGTCAGATTATCTCTCAACGCCTGAATGCGATTGCTCGTCAATACGGAGAAGGAAATTTTTACGTGAGCGGTCGAGGCATGATGCAGGGTTTGAACTGTATTGATGGCGAGCTAGCGAACAAAATTACCCAAGAGTGCTTCAAGCAAGGCTTGATCATCGAAACCAGTGGTGCTGATGGGCAAGTGATCAAAACGCTCTGCCCGCTCGTGATTACAGAAGAAAATCTCATTAAAGGCTTGGACATTATCGAAGCCGCCGTGAAGCGCATTTGTGCTAGCCACGACGAAATGCCTGAGGAAAATTGCTACTTCGATGATATTCGTCACGCCAGCTAATTCCAACATAGGTAATTAAGCCCGTTAAGCGAGGCTTAGACAAAATACACACTGCCGTGGACCTTACGTATGAGAGTGCGCCATGGCAGTCGAAAGGAGCAGAAAATGATAGTTAGAGATTTAGTAAGTGCTGATCAGGAAGGGCGTCGAATTGTATCGCCAGATGGTAACTGGGAGAGCACGCGAATGTTGTTAGCAAGCGACAACATGGGGTTTTCGTTTCATGTTACCAAGATCAATAAAGGTGCTGATTTTTTCATGCATTACCAAAATCACCTTGAAAGCGTGTATTGCATGCTCGGAACGGGTGAGATTGAAGACATTGCCACCGGTGAGGTGCACCCTATCGCCCCTGGCACGCTGTATATCTTAAACAAGCACGATAAGCACTACCTTCGTGCCAATGAAGATATGTATATGGCTTGTGTGTTCAATCCGCCGTTAAAAGGCACCGAGGTGCACAACGCAGATGGCTCTTATGAGCTTGAGGCCGAAGCACTTGTAGAGCCTCAGCTTGTCACATAAAGAGCCTCAGCTTGTTACATAAAGAGCCTCAGCTTGTCACATGAAGAGCATCAGCTTGTTCATAGAGCGTCTCTGCGTGCTACGTGATCAGTGCCTAGAGGTTTCAGAGAAACAGAAAACTCAACCCGAAAAGGTGTGAAGCCCATGAGTGTTGAGAAAAAGACAAGAACTATTCTAAACAGGGCGATGAGTGAAACGCTGGATACCAGCCGTTTTGAGCTGTTAAAAAAACAGATCGTTCAGCGTGCCGTCTTGTTACTGGTTTTGATCAACGAGAATGCGCGCACGAGTGAGGCTGATGCTAAGACAAACATGTTTGTCGTAGACGAGTCTGAAGCAGAGGGCTTAGTGATTGCGAAAAGCGAGCGTGAGCTGACATCGCTAGTACGCGCTCTTGTTTGGCTTGAGTCAACAAGCGCCGGTATGTGTGCGAACTGTTCAGAACCCATCAAGAATTTAAGTTTAGAAAAAGCGATCGACGACCGCTTATGTGAGCGATGCGTCAAGCACGGAGGTTAAATGCTGAAGCAGCATACTGTAGAAAAAATCGGCGGCACGTCAATGAGTGCCTATGAAGCAGTAAGAGATAATATTGTGTTATACCCGCTCAAAGGGCGGCCACTAGACTCTGAAACTGCGAAGGAACTCTATAACCGGGTCTTCGTCGTCTCTGCATATGGTGGGATTACGGACTTGTTGTTAGAGCCGAAGAAGTCGGGACGCCCCGGTCTTTTTCAGTTGTATTCGAGTGACAGTAGCTCCGGACAATGGCGGGAGATGTTGGCCGTTGTGCGTGAGGCGATGTATGCCAAAAACAGCGAGCTGTTTACAAACGAAAGCCAGCTTGAAGAAGCTAACTCGTTTATCGGTGCGCGTTTGGATCAGGCTGAGTCGTGTATGGCAGACCTGAAGAGCCTTTGCAGACACGGCCATTTTTCAATGCCGGATATGCTCGACTCTTTGCGTGAGATGCTCGCCTGCATTGGTGAGGCGCACAGCGCATGGAATACCGCTAAGCTACTTGGTAATGAGGGTATTCATGCCACGTTCGTCGATCTAACCGGCTGGTATGGTGACGAGAACTACGATCTTGATGAACTGATTAACAAGGCTTTTGACGGAGTCGACTTCTCAACAACGATGCCGATTGTTACCGGGTATGCACGAAGCAAAACGGGTTTGATGCAAATCTATGATCGCGGTTACAGCGAGATGACATTTAGCCGGATTGCTGTATTAACCGGGGCGCGCGAGGCCATCATTCATAAAGAGTTTCATTTAAGCTCGGCTGATCCGCGTGTTGTTGGTGAGCAGAATGCTGTTCCAATCGGTCGCACAAATTATGAGGTTGCCGATTACCTTGCGCTACTAGGCATGGAAGCAATCCATCCGAAAGCGGCAAAAGGAATGCGTCAGGCAGACATACCGTTAAGGCTCCGAAATACCTTTGAGCCTGAACACTACGGTACTTTAATTGATGGCGAATATGTCAGCGAGCAACCTCAAGTGGAGATTATTGCGGGTCGAAGCGATGTTTATGCGTTGGAATTTTTTGATCAGGATATCGCAGGTGAGCTGGTGCAGGCGAGTGAAGACTTGGCCTTCATATTAAAAAAATACGAGATCGATCTGCTCACTAAAGACTACAGCGCAAACGCGGTCACCTTGTATCTGGATGGTGAAGAGCAGCAACTAAAACGCCTTGCCGCTGATATTGCGAATCGCTATCCTGAGGCTGAAGTGTCGACGCAACGTGTTTCGATCGTGTCCATTTTGGGAACAGATATGAAAGAGCCTGGTATGTTGAGCAAGGCGGTGAGTGTGCTGGCGAGCAATAAAATCTCAGTACTCGCTGTGCAGCAGTCGATGCGTCAGGTTGGTATTCAGCTTGTTGTGTCGCACGATAAGTACGCGCAAGCTGTGCGCGCCTTGCACTCAGAATTGGTTGAGATACACGACCATGGGAGAGCTATATGTCTAGCATGCTGAGCAGCAAGCTCATCCGCTGCTTTATCGCTGTGAGTGTGTTAATGCTCACGGTGATCGCCTATGCAGAGGAGGCCGCAAACGGCGATCATTCTGCAGCCGATTCGTTTCGTGGCAAAGCGGTACAGGCGCCGGAAGATACAAAGCAGTATGCGAAAACGCTGGATAAAGCGATCTACTCGCCATTTGTTGAGCTGTACGTTCTGGAAGAGTTGAAGCAGCAGCGCGCAGATATGGCAAATATCAAGCACGAGCTTATGCAGCAGATACTGGATCGGGAACACAACTCCGTGGACAGAGCCGTGGCGTATGCAACGGACACCGTGACGTATTTTTTCTACTTAATTGCAGGAGCCAGTACCATCTTGCTTATTGTTGGTTGGAACTCGTTACGTGAAGTGAAAGACCGTGTTCATAGCCTCGCGGACGAAGAAATCTCCAAGCTCATTAATGAATATGAATCGCGGCTTGATATGATCGAGAAGCAACTTCATCAGAAGTCTCAGGTGATCGAAGAAAACAGAGAAGAAATAGAACTAACACAAGGTGTTCAATCGCTTTGGTTGCGTGCAGGGCAAGACCCGAATATCTCGAACCAGATAGAGATTTACGATGAGATTTTGAAGCTCAAGCCCGACGATTGTGAGGCGCTTACGTACAAAGCAGACGCCGTACTTGAGTTAGGTGAGCCGCAGTGGGCCGCGAATCTGTGTCACCAAGCCTTAAAGCTAGACGCCGAGAATGGGCATGCTTTTTATCAACTTGGGTGTGCTTACGCTGCCATGGATCATAAAGAGGAAGCGGTTCGCTACCTACAAAGAGCCCTAACCAAGCAAGAAAGCTATCGCGAAGCGATGTCGGAAGACCCCGCTCTCGCGCTACTGAGCGATTTTCAGCCTTTCAAAGACTTGTTAGACCCCAGCTCGACCTAGTCGCTGCGGCTATTTGAGATGACGGCCGCCGTCCAAATGGATTGTGCGGCCAGTGATATATCGGCTGGCTAACAAATATTCTACGGCTTCGATCGCGGCTTCGAACGAGCCCTCCCATGGTAAAACCGCTTTCTGTACGGCTTTTTTCTTGTAGGCCTCGTCATCGTCTTCATTGAACTTGAGTAGGGCAGGTGCAACCGCATTCACCTTCACCTCTGGCGCGCAGGCGGCGGCAAACGAAAGCGTTAGGTTTTCGAGAGCGGCCTTGCTTGCGGCGTAGGCAAAGTGCTTTTTACTACCTCGTGCTGCGACATAATCTGTAATGTGGATGATGTCGGCTAGCTCGCCTTCGCTACCCACTAGCGTGTCTTTCAAGCCCATGTTCATCAAATAAGGGGCCTTGGCGTGCACATTCATCATTCGGTCAAACACTTCTGCGTTGGGGTAGCCCTTACCCTCGGCCATCCAATCGGAGGCATTGTGGACGAGGGCGCGCAGCTGCAGGTGCTTTGTTCTCACCGTTGAGATTAGATCCTGCACTTCATCCATGTCCTGAAAATCACACTGATAAAGCGTCGCGCCTTTGTCCCAAAGAGCATCAAGTTCCTTACGTTCTGAACGATAGGTACCGATAACTTCCCACCCCGTATCCAAGAAATGATGCGCGAGCGCAAGGCCGAGTCGACGGGAAATACCCGTGATAAAAATACTTTTATTGTTTGTCATTGTGCGTGTGTGCTCTATCCCTGATTCAGAAACTCATTGCGAGTTTGCGGATTTTCCTTGAACGAACCACCCAATGCCGTTGTTGAGGTCGCTGATCCTGAATCCATAATGCCACGCGACTTAACACAATAATGTGTCGCATTTATCGAGACCGCAACGTCTTGCGTTCCAAGCAAGGTTTGAAGGGCGAGCAGAACCTGCTGAGTCAATCGCTCTTGAACCTGTGGACGTTGTGCAAAGAAACGCACAATGCGGTTTATTTTTGATAAGCCAATCACTTTGCCTTTTGGAATATAAGCCACTTTCGCTGTGCCGTCGATCGTGACGAAATGGTGCTCGCATGTACTGGTAACCGAAATGCCAGCTACCGTGACCATTTCATCCACAGACATTTTGTTGTCGATCACGCTGATCTTGGGAAAGTTGCCATAGTCCAAGCCAGAGAAAATCTCACGAACATACATCTTGGCGATGCGGTGCGGTGTTTCGTTAAGGCTATCGTCACTGAGATCCAAGCCTAGAGTACTGACCACATCGGTAAACAAGGATTTGAGCCTCTCGTATTTTTGGTCTGTGGTTAGAGTACTTGGTAAAAGCGGCGTTTCTAGCCCCGCAGCAATTAAAGCATCACGAACCAGGTGGGCTTCTTTACTCATTTTTGGCGTGATGGTGGTGTTTGATAGTGCTTCCATGATGGGCTCCTTGCACGGCGGTTAGCCGCGGTACTCTAAACTAAGTGAAACAGAATCGGCAAAACGCAATGCGTGCGGCTTATCAATTTTGACCTTTGCGTAGCTAACCCATTCATGTTCATGGCATATTTCCAGTACATCGCTAACTAATTTTTCCAAGAGCAAGAACCGTCCTGATTCAACGTGCTTAATAATGCCCTTGGCAATGTTCTTATAGTTCAATGCATTCTCAACGTCATCATTTAAGCAAAGCTTATTGGCCGGATAATGGATCTCCGCATTAATGATAATGTCCTGCTGCTTTTCTTGTTCCTCGGGATTAAAGCCGATGAACGTTCTCAGCCGGAGGTTAGTAATATGAATGACGGCTTGGCTAGCTCGCGTTGCGGTCTGTAGATTGGCAATCTTATTTGCTTGGCTCATGGTTTCCTCACAGAGCGGATTCGATGGCTTGGGTTAGTTGGCGAGACGTTGGGGAGACAGAGCTTCCAAAATGTTCAATTACCTCACCAGAAGACGACACGAGGTATTTATTAAAGTTCCATTGTGGTGCTTCACTTTCTGCGGCCAGGTGTTGAAACACCGGATGCGCATTTGTACCGCGAACATTCGTGGTGCTCGTCATTGGAAACTTTACACCGAAATTGACGTAACAGACTTCTGCGGCCTCGCCTTCATCGCTTGCGGCTTGACGAAAGCTGTTAGAAGGAAAACCAATGATCGTAAAGTTCTGATCCTGATATCGCTCATAGAGTGCTTGCAGTTCTTTAAACTGCGGCGTGAAACCGCACTTGCTCGCCGTATTCACAAAAAGCACAGTCTTGTTCTCGGTTAACGCGCAGAGGTTCAACGTCTCTTGGCTATGCAGTTTTGCAACTTTATGATCGAGCCACTGAGCGCACTCAGCCAAAGCGTCAGTGCTGAACGACAGGCTCAAACACAGCGTTAAAGAAAGGGATCGAAGCGGATGTGCGAACAATGCGGCAGTTTTTTGCATTTGCGTCTATTCTCTTGGCGTTTTAGCTCTCTACGCGAGATCAACGCCCTTTGGTTTACATGCTAAGATAAATATTTAGTTGACCGCTTGGTCAGCTTACTATGGTTTTCTGATCGTTTTATTCTTTTCGTTGAGATTGACATGACATATCCCCGAGATCTAGTTGGCTATGGCCAACACACCCCGAAAGATGTTTGGCCAAACGGCGAACGGGTTGCTGTGCAGTTCGTTATCAATTATGAAGAGGGCGGCGAAAACTGCATTCTCCATGGCGACGCCGCATCCGAAGCCTTTTTGTCTGAGATGATCGGTGCGCCAGCGCTTGAAGGTGTCAGGCACATGAGTATGGAATCGATTTACGAGTACGGCAGTCGTGCGGGTTTTTGGCGATTACACAGGCTGTTTACAGAGCGCAATTTGCCGGTCACCGTTTACGGGGTAACGACCGCCCTAGAGAAGCACCCAGAAGCTGTTCAAGCAATGAAAGACGCAGATTGGGAAATTGCAGCACACGGCTATAAGTGGATCAACTATCAATTTATAGATAAAGACGAAGAGCGCCGTCAGGTCCGCGAAGCCATCAAGAAACATGAAGAAATTACAGGCGAGCGGCCTTTAGGCTGGTACACCGGACGAACAAGCCCAAATACACGTGATCTGGTTTACGAAGCAGGCGGTTTTTTGTATGACGCAGACTCCTACGCAGATGACTTGCCGTATTGGGTATATGACTACGAACAGCCGTATTTAATCGTGCCTTACACGCTTGATACAAATGATATGCGCTTTGCGACAAACCAAGGCTTTAACTCAGGCGATCAATTCTTTACCTATTTGAAAGATGCCTTCGATATGCTCTACGCAGAAGGAGCAAGCGCACCAAAAATGCTGAGCGTCGGCCTGCATTGCCGTTTAGTTGGACGCCCCGCGCGGGCAGCAGCATTGGCGCGTTTCTTGGACTACGTGCAGTCGCATAGCGATGTTTGGGTGGCGCGGCGGGTGGATATTGCCAGGCATTGGCATGAGCATCATCCACCCTCCCAAGCCTAAAAAGCTGCTGCAATTGCAAATTCATCGTTAAAAGCGGGCTCAAAATGCTCATTTACACTCAAGTAAATTGCGCGTTTTCGCCCGTTTTATGCCTCGACTTTACTGTTGGTGAACAATATTGTTGTTAACAAAGTCGATGCCGAATGGAGTCAGCTGCCACACCAAAGCAGACATTGCGTCAGCCGTAAACCTTCACCGGAAATGTGAGAGAAGCGGACCTAATCGGCACAATAAGTTTCGTTCGGTGCTAAGACAAATTACGGACATAACGTCGAGAGAAATCTTAGGCTTTATTTGGTCAGGTTGTCCGAGTTAAGTAGACATACCGCCCCCGGATCAGAGGCGCAGCTTTGATTCGGCCTGCTAGCTAGCTTTATCAGTCACGTATAGACTATAAAAAGCACTCCCTTTTACCTGGATTAAGACACGCATATGGACGAGAGCAAGCATCTAGTTATCAGACATGTCGATGGGTCTTACCAGGATATTACCAAAGATGTAGCAGATATTGTTGATAGAGATGGCCGGTTCTGGGTTCGTTACCAGTTAGGCGGTAAGGAATACGGTTTTCGCAAAGGAAATCTTGAACACGAGAATAGCCCTTCCGAAATAGATCTCAAGGGAGATCTGATAAGCATAAAAGGCGGTAATCCTCATGCTTACGCACAAGTGATTCAGTTCGGTAGTTGGATGAAGCTCTTCTCAGACAGCGGACGATGTTTACTTGCGCGCAAGAACGATTGCAGAAGAATAAAAAATTACGCAAAGGATAAAAGTTCAAATAATCCTTTCGCATATTTTTTTCATTTGTCTGATACCTTCAAGATTGAAAACGACTCTGGGGAGCCGAATGACTATCTCAAAAAGCAGTATGAGTATTGCAGGGTCATCAACCCAAAATCTGCCCTCTACTTCTATCTAGAGGGAGACCAAGAAGCGAGAAAGCAAATATCTGGAGAGGTGATTTTTCCTTTTGGAATTAATCCTTCCCAGAAAGTTGCCGTCGAAAATGCGCTGACGAACCAATTCAGTTTGATAGAGGGGCCTCCTGGTACAGGGAAGACTCAAACAATACTAAATATTATCGCGAACATTTTGAGCAGAGGTCAGACAGTTGGAGTGGTCGCTGGCAGTAACCCCGCAACAGACAATGTTTTTGAAAAACTCGATGCAAATGGCTTTGGTTTTCTGTCTGCCTCCCTCGGAAACAAAGCAAGAAAAGATGCTTTCTTCAACACAGCTCAGTCTGAACCGCAAATAGATTGCTGGGACTTAGGTGAACGCTACAGAGAGCTTTCAACTCGATATCAAGATGTTTACAACAATCTATCAGAAGTGCTTAGTAAGCAGGGTGAAAAAGCTCTTCTAAGACAAGAGCTCAATGAGCTTAGAATCCAGAGAAAGCACTTTGAAAAGAAGTACCCGAAAGCACAACCGGTTTTTCAGCGGTTAAGCTGCAGACGCAGAGCCAAGTCAACAATGGTTCTTCGCTTCAAGCTACTACTAACAAGCCTAAAACAACCAAGTAAGCTCGGTTTGGCACTAGCTTCTTTAAAAGCATTCATCTCGTTTGGTATTTATCGACCAGATCGAATCCTATCTTGTGATTCAGTTTTGATTACGAACTTGGAGAAGGACTACCTGTATCTTAAAGAGCGAGAGCTAGAGGAGCGGATATCAAAGCTCGAAGAAAGTTTGATTGGTTTAAGCAGCAGGGAACTAATGGCCTCTAGTAGAGAGCTCTCCTCAGCTTTGTTTCGTCACTATGTAGCCAGGAACCGGAAAGGTCAGAGAATAAGGTCTTTCACGTCAGATAATTACAAATCTGATTTCGACTCCTTTGTTCAACAATATCCGCTGATATTGAGCACGACCAACTCCTTAAGAAATTGTGTAGAGAGAAATTCGTTGCTGGATTATTTAATCATCGACGAATCTTCACAAGTAGATTTAGTTACCGCTGCAATGGCAATTTCGAGAGCTAAAAATGTTGTGATTGTCGGTGATTTGAAACAGATATCAAACTTCCCTTCAGAGTCTGCGTTACTTCAGAGGGGTGAAATTGAAGCGCGATTTCAAGTACCTCAAGCCTACAATTTCTATACGCAAAGTATTCTTTCCTCTATTTCTGATGTTTTTGGCAGTCGACTAGCTCGCGTCATGTTGCGTGAACATTATCGATGCCATCCCGCAATCATAGGCTTCTGTAACAAAAAGTTTTACAACAATGAACTTCTAGTTATGACGGAAGTAAAAGGTCGAGAGTACCCTTTTTTGGTTTACCGATTAAAAGAAGGAAATCATGCTCGAAAGCAAATAAACGAATCTGGGTTGTTCAGTCAACGTGAGATCTCCGTCATCAAAGATGAAGTATTGCGAGAAGCGCGGTTAGCGAGTGCTGACCCCGAAGAAATCGGCGTTATTGCCCCATACAGGGCGCATGTGAATAAGGCAGTAAAAAGTATGGGTACCAATCGTCTGGATGTAGACACTGTGTATAAGTTTCAAGGCAGAGAAAAGAAAGTAATTATTTTTTCGACTGTGGCCAATTCGATAAATGATTTTATAGACCGAGCCGATACCGTTAACGTTGCGGTGTCGAGAGCGGTAGACCAATTTGTGCTCGTTGCTGGAGATCGTATTTTTGCTGAGCAAGATTCTAATATTGGATCATTAATCCGTTACGTGGATTATCAAACCTTAGGACAGGGATTAGTTCAAAGTAAGAAGTCGTCAATATTTGATCTCCTATACAAGGAGCAAAGCCACCTTCTCCGAAAGGTATTCGAAGGCAGTAAAAAACGCTCTGCTTACGACTCGGAAAATCTTGTGGATGGCTTGCTATTCGATATTTTGGAAAGTGAAGAGTACAACCATTTAACATATGGGCTGCACATACAATTGAATGATATCGTCAAAGAGGCTAGCGACCTGAACCCCGAACAAGCTGCTTTCGTCACAAATCCTTGGTCCCATATTGATTTCTTAGTTTACTCCAAAATAGATTTGCAACCAGTTTTAGCAATCGAGGTAGATGGTTATCAGTTTCATGAGAACAACAAAGCTCAGCAAGAAAGGGACGAAATTAAAAACCAAGTTCTAGACAAAATAGGCTTGAAGCTTCTGAGACTTAAAACAAATGAAAGTGACGAACGGGGACAGATTATGGCGGCATTAAAATAGGCACTATTTTTCATGGTCCGTCTTACCAACACTAGGAATATGCTCTTAGCTCAACGGAGAAGGTCTCCTTTTAGCTCTGGATAGTAAATTACGCGAATGCGATCTCGATAGGTCTGTTACGTCCGCTCTTCATCCAAAACCGATGTACCTTTGCCTCGATCGGCATGTCCGCTATTTGGTGACAGCTGACCGGTTGGAAGCGGAGTTTTAGACTTCTCAGGATAAAGAAGGGAAAAATAGAAGACCTAGAACCTCAAAAGTTAACGACTTTATTGTTCCGCGACGCTTTTGACGAACTCTAAGATTGGCAAACTATTCTGCTCTTGCGTGCGTTTTCGCCTTGTTCAAACTGCTCTCATCACCTCTTTCGCTTAAGCGGATGATGTGTCCAAAATGCGTATTTAGGCGCAAGTAAACTGCGCTCGCCAATGCATGTTTGATCGTCTAGAGTTGTTTCATATTTTGTTGTCTGTTTGGAAATGACGAACGCATGGCCGAGAATACTCCAGAGAAACTTCCTGACGATCTTGAACTACTGATTGATCTTCACAAGAACAACGAGCGTCAAGGCCCTGGTGGCCGATCAGAAACAGAGCTAGCGCTCTATCTTACCGGGCTCGATCTGAATGCGCCTTACAGGATCGCGGATATCGGTTGTGGCACGGGCGCGTCCAGTCTGATTTTGGCAGAGATGCTCAACGCCAAAGTGACTTCGGTAGATTTCCTCCAAGAGTTTCTGAACGAACTGAACGGCATTGCTGAGGAAGTCGAACTCGACGATAAAATCACAAGCTGTTGCGCATCTATGGATGACTTGCCCTTTGAGTCAGAGCAGTTTGATGTCATCTGGTCAGAAGGCGCTATTTACAACATAGGGTTTGAGCAGGGCTTGAAGCAGTGGCGTCATTTTTTAAAACAAGATGGCGTTTTGGTGGCGTCTGAAATTACCTGGACGACCGCAGAGCGGCCAAAAGAACTCGAAGATTATTGGCATGCGGCTTACCCTGAGATCGACACAGCCTCTAACAAAATAAAGGTACTTGAAAGGGCAGGGTACCAGTTACTTGGTTATTTTATTTTGCCAGAGCATTGTTGGATTGATAATTATTACGGTCCACTTGAGCGAAGCTATGATGATTTTTTAGCGCGACACAACAACTCTGAAGTTGCGCAACAGCTCATAGCCGCTGAAAGAGAAGAGGTCGCGCTCTATCGAAAGTACAAAGACTACTACAGCTACGGCGTTTATGTAGCCCGTAAGCTGTAGAGTCGATCAAATGTGTTCACGTAAGGCGCTATTGCGTTGCGGCTTTAGCAAAATTTGCGAGAGCCTTACTCACTTTGTCTAAGACTTGATCACAGCCTTCAATCTCGTGCCGCTCTTTCAGGTAAGCGGGATCGTTATAGGTCAGCGAGACCTTGCCTTCGCTATCTTCCGTTATTAAGGCTTTCTGCGGTAAATCGATACCCACTATCTGTGTGCAGGCCATAAGCGGCGCACCGACCTTTGGATTACCAAAGATGACTAGGGTTGTTGGGTTTAGCCGAACATCAACACTCGCCGCGCCCTTTGAATGCGGGATGGTGGCGAAAATTTTCATGCCCTTTGCTTGGAGCGCTTGGGTAAGTTTGCTGATCGTGGTGTCGAAGTCGTTCGCGCTTGCGACATGTACCATGCCATTGTGCGCCCAAGCAGAACTCGCCATAAACAAAAGTGCTGCGCATAGTGAGCTGAGGCTTTTCATTGTTGTTCTCCTGAGTTTTTGTTTTTTAGTTTGAGCAAGCATAAGGGGGATGTATTGCCGATACAAATCGCGCAAGATGAAGATCCATTTAATGGTGTATCTTTTGAGGTGGTTTATGTCAGTGAATACTCTAAAAACGACATCGGGATACTTGCTGTCGCTCATCCGCAAATATTCGCCCTTGTCGGCTCAGGCTAAGTCTAAGTCGCTTGAGGATATCTATAACTACCTCCCTATTTCAGATCGACTAAGTACCTCCGGGCAGCCGAGTGAAGCACAATTCGCCTTGATCAAAGAGGCGGGTTTTGATTCTGTAATAAATCTCGCACCGCATGATGCCGAAAACTCCTTAGCGGATGAAGCAAACACGCTTAGCGAGCTCGGGCTGCGTTATACGCATATACCCGTTAACTTTGTGCGACCTTCAGAGAGAAAGTTCGAGGCGTTTGTAAAATGTATGTCAGAGTCTGAGGGAGAAAAGGTCTGGTTACATTGTGCTGCAAACATGCGCGCGTCGGCGTTTTTATTTCGTTATCGCACCCAAGTGCTAGGAGAGGATTTAGAGGGAGCAGGTGCGGACTTGCAAAAAATATGGACCCCGTTGGGCGTATGGAAAACGTTTATCAACACGCCCCGAGCTTGAACTCAAAGGACGCGTTGAATGCCGTAATGCTTTTGTCCAACCTTGTCCTTGCTACCACCAATAACGAGCAGGGAAGTTTTCAAACATCTCATGCATGCGATCATGTGCTTTGTTTGAATCGAACTTGGAAACGTCTACCTGAGTCAGGTCGCGATTAGAAGCCGCCTTCCAAATGACTTCACCGGTTTTTGTATCAATCACGTTCACCAACATGCGCGCTTCAAAAACGGCTTCCATTTGTGGTGGATGTCCTGCAGGTTGCGCACCGCCTTGCCAAGCCGGACCGGTCGGGGCCACGCTTTCTATTTCCAAGCGCTGTGATTGCATCGTTTTAAGCGAGTAGCGAATTTCAAAGTCTGCATTCGCGCCATCCACATAGCCTTTTTCTGTCATCACGTCCGCAATTGCCTTGTTGATGAGTTCTTCCGCTTTAGTTGCGATGTCTACATGGCTATGCGAAACCTTAAACGAAATATACTTACCTTCGTTAAAGCCTTCTTTTTGCACATGAACGACCTCAAGTGGCGCGGTTCCGCAGCCAGTGAGGAAAACGATAGTCGTGAATAATAAGCCGGAGGCTAGTCTTGAAAGCATCTTTGATTTCTCTTGTTGTTAGTGGTGAATCTAAAACTACGGTATCCAGAATACCACCTCCTCGGAGCAATTCCATAGCATCTGCTTTATTGCTCAGGTTTTATTTCACGAGACGCTTGGTTTGCGACTAAGCTTTTACAGAAGACCGTTTAACAGTGGATGTTTTTATGTACGTCATGTTTCTGATTTTGATTTGGCTCACTCCGGCGTTCATTGCGGGGGCGCTGGGTTGGTCCGGCATCTGGGGCTCAGGCAGCGCCTTCTTTGAGTATCTTATTCCTTTACCGGTTGCCGGTGGCGTCCTCCACGTGCCGGGATTGATTGTCAGCATGATCGTCATGAAGGTGCTCAATGGCGATGGCGAAGCGTTAACGCGCAAGACGCTATTTAGCTTTGGAGCTGTGGGTGTGTTCGCCTTTGCTCTTGCCTTACATATTGATTTTGATCGTCTGTACAGCGCCATGTTTACCGATTATTCGCCAAGCGGTTCGGCCGTCCGTTTTGATAGCAATGCCTTGTATCTTTTTATCTTAACCGACGCGTTCTGGGTTAGCGTTTATGCGTTTTGTCGAGGTGTTTCATTATCTCGCAAGCATGTGTTCATTTTCTGCGCGGTGCTTTTCGGAGCGCTGTTTGTGAAAGCCATCGGCAAGGGCTTTTCTGGCCCCAGTTTTGAAATTGGTGGCAGTACAAACGGACCGAATCGGGGACAAGAACTGCAAGTTGTGTTCACGAACGCTCAGTATGACGAAGCCGTCTTTAGAAACTGGTTGGCGGAGCGGCCTTATCTTATTCAACCGTGGACGAATCCGAATACTCAGCATGAGTCGCTTGTCTTCACAAATAGTATGCAGATTCTGAAGTGGGGAAAGTACGAAGATCTGAATGACAGTAATATCGTAGCGACCGTATGCGCCTACGAAGAAGACAAATCGCTCGCGTTTTATAAGGGGGCGTTTGATTGTTTTGAGGGTCGACAAACGGTATCTATGCGTATTCAGAAGATTGCTGAGCAAAATCCGACCGGGTTTGTCCCTTGGGTTGATCATTGGGTTGCGACGAGTATTTTATGCGAGAACACTGAGATCCCTGATGAGCGCTATGTACGCGATAGGGCCTTATATAACCTCTGTCTGAATCAGAAAGAAGACTTCAAGCGCGATTTAAAACGGTTTGTGGAATCCTTTGGTGAAGACTCAGACGAAGTAAAACTCATCCGAGAGCGGGCGGCGAGGTTTTAATCGTTAGGCGTAAAAAAGGGCAACCAAAGGTTGCCCGAACCGTTTTCCCTTCAACACAACAAAAGGAAAGTCACTGAGAGTCACTAAACGTCACTACCTAGGTGTAACGCACCAAAAAGGTTCTGCTTTACGCGGTCGCTTCGTGGGTTTTGAGCATTGCAAATAACTGGTCTTTCAATTTTAAACGCACTTTTTTGCGCTCTTCGACGTAATCGTCTGATGGTGTTTCTGCGCCAGTTTCGATCCGGTGCACTTCGTGATCTACATCGTGATATTGGTCGAACAACTTAGCGAAATGCGCATTGTTCATTTTGAGCTCATGGATCTGGTCGCGGTATTCTGGAAGTTCGTGAATTAGATCGTGCTTTTCAATGGTCATATTGTCTCCTCAATGAACCCTTATTTATAACGACTTATGAAACGGGGCGGTCACTGAATCAGATACGTCAGAGGTGACCGATGAATAACTCTGTATGGCTTCATGATGTACTGAAAAACAGCGCGAGGTATTGATTGAGGTCAAATGGATTACGGGTCGCTCTTGAGGAGGGTAGGTTTTCTCTTTAATCACCGACGAGAGGTGCTTAAGTCTTCACGCGAATCTTAACGCGTTAGTTGGTCTTTGGTCTTGGTGGTGCCAATAGAAAGCGAGGCCTATAGCTCAGGGCAATAATATTCCAGAACAAACCCTTGGTCATTATCACCAAGATGCACTCGGCCCCTGAGTTTTTGCGTAATCAGGTTGTATACGATGGACATCCCTAATCCCGTTCCGCCTTCCTTGCGAGCGGTCGTGAAGAAGGGAGTAAAGATATTCTTGGCTTGCTCCTCTGTTAAGCCTGTGCCGTTATCCTGATAAACGACTTTTAAGGCGCCATTCTCATTGAACAGCGCTATGTGAATCTGGTTACCCGGACGCGCTTTAAATCCATGTTTAACACTGTTGGAGATGAGATTCGTGAGAATCTGTGCGTGGACACCTGGGTATGTCGTAAAGCGCGTCATAGCATCTCCTGACACTGTTACCTCAGCGCTTTTTTCGTTCAGCAAGGGTTTTAATGTTGATAAAACTTGTTGGTAATACGCTTTCAGGTGAATGCTCTCTAACTCAGATTCATGCTGATCAGAGGCGGTTTTTTTGAAGTTTTCAATCAACCGCTTGGCGCGATCCAGATTGGTTTGCTGTAAAGCCAAAGATTCTCGCATGTCGTCTTGAAACTTCGACATATCCTGAATGCTGAGTTCGTCGCATTGTATTTTCTTGCTCAGCTCATTAAAGCGGTCAGCCATTACAGAATGGGCGGTAATCGCGATGCCCAAGGGTGTATTCACCTCATGCGCAACACCGGTTACTAAACCGCCCAATGCCGCATTTTTTTCTGACTCTATAAGCTGCTCTTGTGTGGATTTGAGTTGGTGCAGCGTCTCCGTTAGCTCGGTCGTTCGCTCGACGACCTTTTGTTCGAGGCTTTCATTCAACGCCAGTAGCTTATGCTCATAGTCTCTGCGTTCTAGTTCAGCAGAGATTCGTCCGGAGAAAATTTGAAACAGGGTAGAGGTCCGCTTTTCATCTTCGATTGGGGTCTCATACAACGCGACAATTAAGCCAAACACGTTTCCTTTAGAGTCGTGTAAAGGTGTTCCCAAATAGGCCTCTATCCCCATATCAATCAGCAGTTGGTCTTCAGGAAAATATTCGACCACTTTGTTGGGGTAGCAGCAAACAGAATCGTCAGCCACGTTGGCGCAGGGCGTACCTGCGAGGGAATATTCCATGTTATCGGCTTTGCTGCCTTTTACCACCATGGACAGTGTGCGAGAGAGATAGTTATCGATATCCAGTTTAGCGACAAAGGTGTAATCTGCTTTCACCACTTTTGCGAGCTGCTCCGTGATGCTTTGGATAAAGTCCGTGCCTTGCGTATTGGATACGCCCTCGATAATTTCGCGAATCTCGAGTTCCATAAACTCTCCCTAATCCGGATATTGTTTTCTAATATCCATGAGCGTCGTAAAGTTTGCTTCAACAAGTTCCACTAAGGCTGGGTCAAATTTTTTGCCTTTTTGTTCGAGCACGAAGGCAAGAATTTCTTGGTTAGACCAAGGTTCTTTATAGCTGCGTTTCGCGCCCAAAGCGTCAATCACATCAACAATGCCCATGATGCGTGCTTCGATAGGAATATGCTCGCCTTTGAGACCATCCGGATACCCGAAGGGCGCACATGCGCCGGATGTAGCGCTAAAACGCTTGCCTTATCAGCGCAACGCTATACTCTTAGCGAACATTCTCGTTTTGTCATTTATCTATCTTCGGTAGTTGGCTCAGCGCCCAACTATCAGGCTTTAAAATGACAGATCTCCGCTTGCGTTATCAAACTGTAGAGTTTGGTGAAATCGACGTACACCTTTGCACACTTAGGAATAATCAAGAGTTTCATGACCCGGACGGAGTTGCCGAGAAACTCGGTATCAGCTCTGCGACTTGGCCGTTGTTTGGTATCGTCTGGCCTTCGGGGCTCGTGCTTGCGCATCATGTTTTGGGCATGGAAACGGAGTCAAAACGGATTCTTGAGGTAGGTTGTGGAGTAGGGCTCTCCAGCTTGTTGTTAAACAAGCAAAGTGCCGACATTACGGCCACCGATTATCACCCTGAAGTAGATGCCTTCTTGCAGCGTAACGCCCTGTTGAACGGGGATAAGCCGATCGCATTTGAGCGCATTGATTGGGCCGAAAGCGAGAGCGACATGGGTAAGTTTGATTTGATCATTGGCAGTGATCTTTTGTACGAAGATGAGCATGCTCCGTTGCTTGCTGAGTTCATCGATGCGCATGCCAACCCAGACTGCGAAGTCGTGGTGGTCGATCCAGGTCGGGGACGAAAAAACAAACTGAGAGGCCAGCTTGAGCAGCGCGGTTTTAGTTTTTCAGAAGAAAAGCCAGTTGATACAACGTATCTCGATAAGGAATTTAAAGGCTACGTGCTCACATTTAAACGTGTCGTTTGAATGTGTTTGGGAATGAACCCGTTCTTGGCGCTAGAACGTAATGTCCTCTATAAACCGATTATTTTCGAGTAAAGGGAGTAGAGCACAGATGTTTTCACTTTTTAAATCAGACCCGCGAAAGAAGCTAAAGAAACAACATGCCGCCGTGTTGGAAAAAGCGATGCATGCACAACGCAACGGCGATATTAAAAGCTACTCTTTGCTGACCGTAGAGGCCGAAAACCTCTACAAACAGCTGCAAGACCTTGAGCCTGAGCGCGCTGGCCGCTAAGCGCGTTTAGCTAATGCTCGGGTAAGTCACGATCACTCTACGCTCAGGCTTGCCTCGCTAGCTTGGCCGTCAACATATTTCCTAAGCTCTTCGCTACATGGTGCGTTCGTTGATTAGCGAATAGAGACTCTACACGTTTTCGCAACAGCCAAAACCCATGCACATGCATCGTAAGCGACCATGAGGAATCCGCGGTCGTGAATAATGGCCCGAATTGATGATCGTCCCTTTCGAAATTTAAAATCGAACCTAAACTAAAAGCATGGTCTAAGTACTTTTTGGGAAGTTTGTAGGAAGATATGTTGAAAGCGTTTCAGCGTGCATGGCAGATCGTGCTCTTTGTATTGCTCAGCCCGACAGCATGGGCACTTGAGGTGGTGGTTACCGATCAGCATGGCAAAGCTGTCGCCAATGCCTATGTTGGCGTTCCCGAAGGAACCGCAAACCCTGCAGGCAAACCTCCTGCCGTGATGGATCAAGTGGACGTTCGCTTTGTCCCCCATGTGCTTGCGGTGGATCAAGGCCAATCGGTTATTTTTCCCAATAGCGATAATATTCGCCACCATGTTTACTCCTTCTCTGAGCCAAAGCGGTTCGAAATAAAGCTCTATGCAGGTGTGCCTGAAGAGCCGGTGGTGTTCGGCGAGGCAGGTGTTGTGGTGTTGGGATGCAACATTCACGACGCCATGCTGGGTTATATCTTTGTCTCACCTTGGCCAAGCTATGGTGTGACAGATGAGTCTGGAACACTCCGTTTTTCCGAAACACCTGAAAAAATTGCGGTTTGGCATCCATGGTTGGAAAACATCAATGCGCCAATCATGTTCGAGGTGGACGATAAAGAGACAATGACGGTAACTCTCGATCTTATTGCGCCGCAGCCGATTAAAAAGTTCTCGCGTTTTAGAAATCGATATGATGACTAATATTGGACTAAGATCAAAAATACTGCTGTCGTTCGTAGGGTTGATCTTTCTTTCCTCGTTAACGACGATTTTAGCGGTCATTCTCGCCACTAATTCTAGCGTTGAGGCGCAAGCAAAAGACAAACTGATTGTTGGTCAAAACGTATTTGAACAACTGCTGGATATTCGATCTGAGCAGTTGTTTGAGTCAGCTCAAGTGCTGACGGCTGATTTTGGTTTTAAGACCGCGGTGTTAACGGGTGATGAGTCTACCATTGTGTCTGTGCTGGCAAATCATGGTGCCCGTATTGGTGCGGATCTGATGATGCTGACCTCGCTCGATGGGCAGCTGATTGCAAGTACGGGCAGTATCGTAAAGCTGACACATTTTCCGTTTCAATCGTTGTTAAGTGCCGCGGCGGAGCAGGGCGGCCTGGCTAGTACGGTTGTGCTGCAAAACAAGCCCTATCAAATACTCATGTTGCCGGTTAACGCGCCGATCACGAAAGCTTGGGCCTTGGCAGGCTTCGAGATGGACCTATCACTTGCAAGCCAGCTTAAAGAGCTAACGAGTCTTGAGGTTGGATTTATTGGTTCTGGGGAAGACGGTTCGGGTTTTGAGTTAACCACACTCGCGCTAGAGGATCTTGGTCAGTATCCAAGCTCGGATTTAGCGAACGACTGGAAACTCTTCCAAAAAGACGACGAGCGCTTTTTGGCACTGGTTACAACTTTGGTGGATGAGAGCGAATATCGTGTGGTGGCTCAGCTGAGTACCTCTCTTGAGCAAGCGTTGGAGTCTTTTGAACCGCTCAAAATCCAAATTTTGTCCATCGCCATTCTCGCGCTAGTTATGTCTTCTATTGCGGGTTTTGTTATGTCGAAGAATATAACGCGCCCGGTCAATAACTTGGTAAAGGCCGCAGAGCGAATCGCCGATGGCGACTATCAAGTAGAGATTACTGATCAACGCTTTAAACAGAATGAGCTTGCGACATTGGCCAACAGTTTAGACAACATGCAGCGCGGTATCGCGACACGCGAGGCGCAAATTCTTTATCAAGCGCATAACGATCAACTCACCGGCTTGGAAAATCGCAGTGCCATCACAAAGCGAATGACGGCCTTGATTCAGGATTCACCTCGACGCTCCGGAAATATTGGTTTGATGCTGATAGACATCCGGCATTTTAAACAGATCAATGACACACTGGGTTATCAAGTGGGTGATGCGTTGCTGGTTGCGATTGCCCAGAGACTGAAGGCACACAAGACAGGCGATATTGTGCCTTCGCGTATTGCGGTTGATGAGTTTTTGGTTATCGTGCAGGGCGCATCCGGTAAAGAGGTGGAGCAACAGTGTCAGTCTTTGCTTGGTGAGCTCTCTGAGCTATTCCAGATTGATGAACTCACTATTAAAGCAGACTTTTACTATGGCTTGGCTATTTATCCCGAGCACGGTTCGGATACTGAGCAGTTGCTGCGTCGCGCCGATATCGCGCTCAACAAAGGGAAGGACTCGCGTTCTCGGTCCCAGGTGTATGAGGTCGGGCTGGACGAAAAGCATCTGAAGCATCTTCAGTTAATCAACAACCTGAAAGAAGCGATAACGAGTAACCAGCTTAGCGTGCACTACCAGCCAAAAGTTGACTTGAAACAAAGAAAGGTCACGCAGGTTGAGGCTCTGGTACGTTGGATTCACCCAGAGTTTGGGTTTATTTCTCCCGGTGAGTTCATTCCTCTCGCAGAGCAATCTGGATTGATGCCCTTGCTGACTCGATGGGTGATTCGAGAGACGGTCATGCAGGGCGCGCAATGGAAAGAGCAGGGTGTACACCTGCAAATTGCGGTAAACCTCTCCGCGCACGATTTATCCAATGACGACCTACCGGACTACATTGCAAGTATGCTCAAAAAGCAAAGTATGCCTGCAGATGCCTTTATTTTTGAGGTAACCGAAAGCGCAATGATGGAAGACCCTGAGCAAGCGCTCTCGGTGCTTAATCGACTCAAAGCACTCGGCTTTTTGTTGGCGGTTGACGATTATGGCACAGGTTACTCTTCGCTAAGTCAGTTAAAAGGGATGCCTGTCGACGAGTTAAAGATTGATATGTCTTTCGTTCTAAATCTAGATCAAAGTGCATTTGATCAGGCCGTCGTGCAATCGACGATTGAAATGGGGCATAAGCTGGGATTGACGATTGTGGCAGAAGGTGTTGAGACCGCGGAGGCTTGGCAGATTTTAGAAAAATGGCACTGTGACAAATTGCAGGGGTACTTTATCGCTAAACCTCAACCAGCTGCAGAGTTTATAGCTTGGTTGGATGCTTACAGCTTGCCTGATTGTCGTGCTGATGCTGAAACATAAGGAAGGGCGCTTAGTGTGCAACTACTCTTTTCTGACGCTTTAAGCTCTCGGATCAGACTAGCTTCTTTCTGCCCGTGCTGGCTGCAAGGCGCCGCATTGTGCATATGGCTAGCGAGTAGTGGGCTGGTTGCAGCAGAGCAAGCGCATCGGTTCGACACAAGTCTCACCTTGATTGGCAACTACAACGACAGTGATATGAGTTGGCTGAACTATGGCTTAGGTCGTTTTGCCTATGGCCAGTCTGGCCCAGACAACGCGGCGGCAGCGGAGGCAAACTTCGAGTATCGGTATCAATTTGATGCGCAGTGGCGTTTTCGTGCCTTTGTTCAAGCTCAAGCGTACTCAAACAATGCAACCGCGCGCGAGATTGGACTGGTAGAGGTCGAGTTGCGGTATCGCAATCAACTTGATTTTAATCAGCAAGTCTCCACTCGAATCGGCCAGTTTTTTTTACCGACATCACATGAAAACATCGAGCAGTTTTGGGATTCGCCATACACAATTACATACTCATCGCTCAACAGTTGGATTGGAGAAGAGTTTCGTCCCATTGGTTTGGATGCGCATTATCGTTACGACACCGATAGCGGGGAGCGATTTACGCTTGGCGCTACGACATTTGTTGGCAACGACAGTATGGGCGCCTTGCTTGCGTATCGAGGTTGGAGCTATGGCCGATTGCGCACCGCTTACGATGACGTATTGTCGTTGCCGCAAACGCAGGCGCTATCAGACTCCGGGATGTTTGGCGCGCAACGCGACGATGGCACTAAACCATTTGGTTCTGATCTAGATGGAAGACCAGGTTACGCCCTGCGTTTTAACTACGACAACGAGTGGCTTTCGTTGAGTGCCGCGTGGGTTGATAATCTAGGCGATACGGAGTTGCACCGGGGAGAATATGCGTGGCGAACTCGGTTTGCCTTGCTCGGCGCCTCGTGGTTTATCCATCCG
Organism: Oleiphilus sp. HI0079; assembly: GCF_001635105.1. NCBI lineage: Bacteria > Pseudomonadati > Pseudomonadota > Gammaproteobacteria > Oceanospirillales > Oleiphilaceae > Oleiphilus > Oleiphilus sp. HI0079. The sequence continues at coordinate 2,999 of NZ_LWFT01000850.1, read as the reverse complement.
AATCTGGAGCTTATATCTGAAGCATCAAAAGGCAGTACTTCGATGGGCAGCTTGCCTGCTGTTGATGTCGATTTTTACTCTGCGTATAGCATGCTGTCTTACTCCCTAAATGCATACCGTCTTACCTATCGGTACGATGTATTTGGTGCCAATGATGTGGATCGGGTAGACGATGACAACAATGATTTTGGGCGGAGTCACACGGTTGCATTGATGTGGTCTCCTGATGCGTCTGACTATCGCTTAGGTGTGGAGGCCCTTTATCTTCAAAGTGATAGACCGAGAACGCTTGACACGCTGGAGCTCGTGAATGAAAAGCATGCGGTCAGTGTGAGCCTTCTGGCGCAACTTCGCTGGTAGTTATTTGGCGTCGCTAGATGTTTGGTTAAGAAGCTTTTGGGATATTTCCTCAGCTAAAGGCCACGTAAGCGGTTAACGAGGCGAGATTTAAGGCAAAAATCGGGAATGCAAAATATCTGACGATGGTTCGTTTGATAAGCGATATCTTGGTCGGCGGCACAAATGGTGACGAAAACGCGGGGTCTCGGTGGGCATAGTAGAGCGGTATTTCAGTACCCATCGGATGCTTTTCAATGAATGCTTGCAGGTTTGTTTTTGGTTGTGCCAGATGCCCTTTGAAGTGTTTGCCGTTAACCGTGTAGGTATAAATCACAAGAGCCTGTTTGCGAGCATGCCCATCAATGCATACTTCTGAGAAAACCACCCTTGCATCGGTTTGATGCAAACCGGTAATAGCGCTCCAGCGTTTAGCGTATCGATCGTAGGTATACAGTAGTAAGCCAACTAGGATAAAGATACTGCTCCATAAAGCCCAGCCACTATGTGCGTATTGATCCAAGATATTTGGTTCGATTGGATACATGACTTCTTCCTCCGCCTATGGATGTACACGAACTCGTGGCGAAAAGATTAGTTCAAAATGAAACGCCGATTTAGAACGATTCAGAATGTTGAAATGACACTTATGCTGTTGCCTTTTAAGCTAGGCTTTTTTTACAAACTGAGCCGTTACGAGCATCTCGCCTGCGCCATTGACGCGACAGTCTAGCTGGTGGTCTTTGCCCTCTTTGATGTGGCGAATTATCGCTTTTGTGCCTACTTTTAAAACCTGTGAGCTGCCTTTTACCTTTAAATCCTTGGCCAATGTTACCTTGTCGCCCTCAGCGAGTAGCGTTCCGTTAGCATCTTTCACTTTTGGATTGTCATCATCTGCCGCTTCGACCGGATCCCATTCATAGCCGCACTCAGGGCAGATCAAAAAGCGTTGGTCTGCATAGACATAGTCAGATTTACAACTCGGGCAGGGGGGTAGTTCAGCTTCAGGCATGTTCGGTTTATTTCGCTTTGTATTAGGGTTGCTGTTAGGCGTAATGGCTTGGGCGAAGCATAGCCTAGTCGGCCAAGAGCTCATAGCTCTTGATAATTCTCGGGTAAAAAGCGCGGTGTGCAAATTGCCAAGAATATCAAATCGTCATTGCCGATATTGGTAATACGCTGGCGCTGCATGGCCGCGATATGCACTACATCACCGGCGTTCACTGTGCGAGGCGCTGCATCGCCAATTTCTGCGAGTCCGGTGCCGGAGAGAATCACATAACGCTCGATGGTGTTTTTTAGCTGGTGCCAGGAAGTCGTATTTCCCGGCTCGACGCGCGCTTGTGCAATGGAGACGGCAGGATCATCCGCCGAGTTTGATAGCTCGCGGATGTAGCAGCCCTCCGCTGCGAAGAAGTATTCAGTGCTCATGTGTGCAAGTGCGTTCAGTTAAGGTGTAGAAAAATCATAACAGAGGGCAATGTTAGCCACTAGCGAGCAGGTGGTCGTGCGACGGGTTTTGCGCCGCAAAGACCTTCCTATCACCATGACTGCGAGCGATGAAACTAGTGCGCCGGGAATGAACCGCGCTCTATTTAGCGCGGATCGATTGACGCAACGTGCCGAAGATCGCCGTTCGGTTTTTGCTGCGAGACAACCATCTCACCTGATCTCGGAAAGTGGCCTGTGAGTGCAGTAATGTTGACTTGGTGAGTCACTAGTAGGATCACCTCGCCATCGGCTTTTGTCTTCAGCTCTTTGGCGATCCAGGCTTTGGTCTTGTTCGTCGCTTCCTGCTTCATTTCCCAATTCTGAAAGAAGGAGTTTAGGGATGCGAGTTGTTCGGGTTCGCCTAGCGCTAATAACTGAGCTGTTTCCTTGCACCGACACCATTGGCTGGTGATAACGCGCGCGTCGCTATAGCCTTTTGCGCGCAGCTTTTCGCCCGTCTGTTGCGCTTGGTTTCGACCTGCCTGCGATAAGTTTCGTTGGCTGGCACAGTCTGAGAGGTCAAAATTCTCGGGATCGCCTGTGCCCGGCGCGAGCGTATGTCGCATTAGAACAACATGCCCGGGTTTCGCCATCATTACCCAAGGGTCGGAGACGTTGCCGTTGGCGTAGGTTTCGCTTCCCCAGCTCAATCCTAAAGATAAGTACAGGAGGTGCGTTAAGCCTCTAACACCCATTTTTGCACTGGCCGTCTGCGTCAAACTCCATGGTCTTGCCGCTCAGGGGTATGTGCACCGGAACATTGCTCGCATTTGTAAAGGCTGCTGTGCGGGTATTATCGAGCACCTTGCCATTTTTTGTCGCAGGCTCATTCGCATGTGAAGCGATCACCGAAATGGGCTTCACCATCTCGTTGATGACGTAGGCGGCTTCTGTAGGCCCCGTAGTAAAGGTACCGCCAATATTCATAACCGCCAGATCTGGCTGATAGTGGGCTCCCACTACTTCTTTCTGTTCGGCGGTCATGCCTGTGTCGCCAGAAAGGTAGACCACAAGCCCGTTGCTAAACTTCAAAATATAACCAGTGGGCGGCCCAACATAGGCTGTGACCCCTGCATCGGCAAGGTGCTCTGCAAAGTCACCTCGCAGAAACCCGGGAGCCAATCCATTACTATGTGCCGCCGGAACGGTTGTGATTTGAACGCCGCCTTTAC
>NZ_LWFT01000849.1:0-799 GCF_001635105.1 Oleiphilus sp. HI0079 | reverse complement strand
TTGGTTCAATCGAAGAAGCGGTAGAAAAAGCCAAGAACATGTAATCTGAGTGACTGGTTGAAGCCTTACGCTTCACCAGTCTCTACCGGAGAGAATATATGGGTATTAGCGTCCATTGCGATATTGTTAGTGCTGAAAAGCAAATCTACTCAGGTCTTGTTGAGCTAGTAGTTGCTGTTGGTGAGTTGGGTGATTTAGGTATTGCCCCAGGCCACGCGCCACTAATGACTAGTTTAAAGCCGGGCCCAGTTCGTATTGTTAAGCAAGGCGGTGAAGAAGAAGTATTTTATGTGACAGGTGGCTATCTCGAAGTACAGCCAAATGTCGTGACCATACTTTCTGATACAGCGCAGCGTGCTGATGATCTGGATGAAGCGGCGGCTCTTGAAGCGAAAGCGGAAGCCGAGCGTGAATTTGCTAATCAAAGCGGCGAGATGGATTATTCTCGTGCTGCAGCACAGTTAGCAGAAGCGGCTGCAAGGCTGAGAGCGATTCAACAATTGCGTAGGCGTTGAGCTTACAAACGCAATCATCTAAAGGCAGCTTAAGGCTGCCTTTTTTGTTGGTAAATCAGTAGATAAGAGGCTTTCTTAGTACTCTTCTGCGACTACAATTAAACAAAACGAGAGAATTGGAACGAGATATGGATTTTCACATTATCGTCTTAGCTGCGGGTAAAGGCTCCCGTATGAAGTCTGATAAGCCTAAGGTATTGCATACACTTGCTGGCAAACCAATGCTCACACACGTATTAGAGACCGCACTTGCACTGAATCCAGATAGAATTCACGTTGTTATT
>NZ_LWFT01000848.1:0-1058 GCF_001635105.1 Oleiphilus sp. HI0079 | reverse complement strand
AATATAACCTTCCTCAAGGCGCAGATTGAGCAAACCAACCTCAGTAGCATGCAAAGCGTGTTTTATGACTTGATCGAAGAACAGACGAAAACGCTAATGCTGGCATCGGGTACGCGGGATTACGTGTTCAGAGAGGTTAGTGCGCCGCGTATTGCAGAAAAAAAATCTAAGCCCAACCGTGCTTTGATCTGCATAATGGGGGCGCTGTTTGGCGGAATGTTTGGGGTAGTGATGGGTTTTGTTTACGGTACGAAGAAGAATAGAAATAACAAGCAAAAGGATAAGCAAGTATGAAAAACTTTGCATTAATCGGCGCAGCTGGATATATCGCGCCGCGTCATATGAAAGCCATAAAAGACACGAATAATAACCTTGTAGCGGCTGTCGATAAAAATGACTCTGTCGGCATTATTGATAGTCACTTCCCAGAGGCAGCATTTTTTACTGAGTTTGAACGTTTTGATCGTTATATCGACAAGCTAAAGCGCAAGAATCATGGTTCAGCTATCGACTACGTTTCAATTTGTTCACCGAACTACTTACACGATGCGCATATGCGTTTTGGCTTACGAGCGGGTGCTGATGTAATTTGCGAAAAGCCATTAGTACTTAACCCATGGAATATTGATGGCCTGCAAGAGATTGAAAAAGACACAAGCCAAAAAGTAAACACGATTCTGCAGTTGCGTGTGCATCCATCTATCATTGCCTTGCGCGATAAAATCCAAAACGCTCAGTTGACCAAAAAGTGCGAAGTAGACTTAACCTACATTACTTCGCGCGGCAAATGGTACTTACATTCCTGGAAAGGCGATGAGGAAAAATCAGGTGGTATAGCTACGAATATCGGCGTGCACTTTTACGATATGTTGCATTTTATCTTTGGTGAGCTGCAAGAAAACGTTGTTCACTATAAGTCAGACACAAAGTCAGCCGGCTACTTAGAGTACGAAAACGCACGCGTTCGCTGGTTCTTGTCGATTGACTACAACGATGTGCCGGATGATGTAAAAGCCACGGGCCAGCGCACCTTCCGTTCGATCACCTGTGATGGTGAA
>NZ_LWFT01000847.1:0-805 GCF_001635105.1 Oleiphilus sp. HI0079 | reverse complement strand
CTATTCATGACGATACGCTAGCGCTCGCATTTCAACCCAAACTCGCGATGCAGACATCTAAAGTCACGGGAATGGAGGCCTTGCTGCGTTGGACGCACCCTAAACTTGGGTTTGTTCCGCCAGACAAATTCATCCCGCTTGCCGAGCAAACCGGACTCATTGATTTGATAACGCAGTGGGTGTTTCGGAGCGTCGTCGAGCGAATGTTAGAGCTCCGTGCCAAAGGATATGTCGGCACCATGTCGATCAATATTTCTGCGCGCAACTTACATAATCCACATTTTGCAGAGCAGCTCTCTCAGATACTCGACAACACCGCACTCAGTGCAGATATGTTTTATCTGGAATTGACGGAGACTGCGGCGATGGAAGACCCGGTATTGGGTATTACAGCTTTGCAAACGCTCGTTGATAAAGGTTTTAAAATTGCCATAGATGATTTTGGCGCCGGTTATTCCTCCCTCTCTTATTTGCAACGCCTCCCGGCTTCCGAATTGAAGCTCGATCGCTCTCTGATTGTTGATGTTTGCGAGAGTAAGAGTTCATTGATGATTGTGAAGACGTTTGTCGACATGGCGCATGCGCTTAATCTTGAGTTGGTTGCAGAAGGCGTTGAGGATGAACAAACGGCTAACTCCCTGCGGGACTTAAATTGCGATCGTTTTCAGGGTTATTGGATTGCGCGTCCAATGCCATTTGATGATATGCAGCTATGGTTGTCAGAACATGAGGCCCTAGCGCTAGGCTAGGCTTCTCCAAAAAAGGACTCTTCATGGTGCGTAATGCACTCTGATGACGCATTTAT
>NZ_LWFT01000846.1:0-1107 GCF_001635105.1 Oleiphilus sp. HI0079 | reverse complement strand
GTCGGTCGTTGCACCGACGATCTCCGCGCCGTTAAAAAACCACGCATAAGAAAGATTACTACCATCATTCGTTTGCGCGACAACGGTAAACGAAACCATCTCCCCGGCATCGACTTGAACTGATTCAGGTGCCGAAACAATGCTGACTTGCGTGCTTTTATTCTTGCGACCCTTGCTCGTTCCCTCCGTTGAGGTATTGCCATCCTTCCATGCTGGCTTCGCTTGTGCTTGCATTGCAAAACTACTCAACGCGAAAACCAACACTGCAATAACCAAGTGCGTTGTTTTAGAAAAAGAACGATGCTGTAAAACCATTGATGCCACCCGTTTGGAACTAATGTGTTGCTGACGGCGGCAATTAAAGTGTGAAATTCTGAAAACTGCTGGAAACCGGTCTCGATTATAGGCTAATTTGAGTCAATTTTTTGACTAAACTATAAGCACGAGACTTACATCGCAAAAACAGCGTTAAGCGATACGTAGAACATATGAGAACTGACTCGGTGACGGAGATAAAAAAGAAAGAGCTGTCGCAACAAGCGGCAGTAGAAAACATACGGACACAAAGACGCTCTAAAAACTGATTACATCTCCCAACTCGGGAATCTCAGCTTCCCAACCACGGCCGCGCGCCGCTCTGCGCAATGTCTTTTTAGCTTCGTCTTCACCATGCACAAGCAACAACCGCGGCTTCTCTTTAAAGTTATCGAGCCAATCAAGCAGTTGCGTTTGGCTAGCATGTGCCGAAAAGCCGCCCATGGTGTGAATTTGCGCACGAACAACAACCTCCTCACCAGCCACCTTAAAGGTCTCTGCACCGTCTATGATAGCGCGACCTGGAGTACCTGCTGCCTGGTAACCGACGAAAATCACATGGGAATGTTTGCGCCAAAGGTTGTGCTTAAAATGGTGCCGGATGCGCCCACCATTGCACATTCCGCTGCCCGCAATCACAATCATCCCGCTGTCTACACGGTTCAAGGCCATAGATTCATCGGTGGTACAGGAGTAACGAAGTATCGGTAAAAAGGTATGCAGACTCTTATGTCGTTTTGACGAGGGCAAGGTGGGGTGCTCAATGGTATCCAGATCTTCTTCGTTATATAT
>NZ_LWFT01000845.1:0-1298 GCF_001635105.1 Oleiphilus sp. HI0079 | reverse complement strand
GCAAAGGTTTCTTCAGATGTCGCAATGCCTTTGATCAACTCAACAAGCTTCATAACTGGCGCAGGGTTGAAAAAATGCATGCCCAGAAACCGGTCGGGGCGTGTCGTTGCAGCGGCGACCTCGGTAATCGATAACGACGAAGTGTTGGTTGCGAAAATAGTATCCTGACCACAAACCGCATCTAGCTCAGCAAAAATCTGCTTCTTTATAGCCATGTTTTCAACAGCGGCTTCNACAATCAAATCAGCATCAGCGACGGTCGAGTTATCCGTTACGCCGGTGATATTACTCATTACGGCATTCGCTTCGGCTTGTGTAATCTTCTCTTTAGAAACGAGACGAGAAAGACCTTTTTCTATCGTTGCGATGCCTCGCTCCACTGCTTCTTGAGCAACGTCTTTCAGAACAACCTGCAAGCCTGAAACGGCAAACGTTTGCGCAATCCCAGCCCCCATTGTGCCAGCACCAATAACAACAACCTTTTTCATATATACCCTCTGGTCTCTTCTAGTTTTCTAAAATCTTATCAGCACCGCTAATCTGCATCATCAACGGCGTGGGACTTGTTTGGCCAACAGCAACGCCTCTCACCGTCACCTCGTAGTCTCCTGACTGTCGCTCTACCCCTCCCGAAGTAATACGCGCAGTGAGATCAACTAATTCGAAAGACGATATCTTGAGCTCCGGCATCATCGCTAAACGATCGTTTAGTACAATGGCCTCAGGTAGCTCGCTAGGACTATAACGAGCCACAGCAAGCGGCATTGGAGGCCCTTGCTGCGCCTTAGCAAAAATCACGACCTGCTCTTTACCAGACAGTGATTTGACAACATCTGGTGCAATCGAGAGCACGACCGAAATGCCGCCAACCCCGTCTACTTGTTTATCGATCTGCTGATCGTCGCCATCTTGCTGAGCGCGAAGAGTTGTTTGCTCACCCGCTCCGATTGCTCGCTGCGCGGACTCAATACCGAGGCGAATTGAATCTTTTGAAGGATGCTCTGGAAAGACATCCAAAATCCTCTTCCAATATTTAATAGCAGCCTCAAAGTCGCGCGCCTCGAAGCTTGCGATAGCCAGTAATCCGAGCGTGTTTGTCTCGTCTTTATTGATTTCAAATGCATTAGCACTTGCACGACGAACTTGCTCTGAATTTAAAGCGCTGCCATTAAAGTACAAGGCCTGAGCCTTAAGGCCATAGAGAGCCGCCTTAGCTTTCGGTTCTTGCTCAATGAGAATTAACTGATCATAGGCCTCAATGGCGATATCGAACATCTGCGCATTCATTGATGAGCTTG
>NZ_LWFT01000844.1:0-829 GCF_001635105.1 Oleiphilus sp. HI0079 | reverse complement strand
CCCATGCAGCCTGAATCTGGCTTGCATCGGTTAAACGGCTCTGCCCTTTACCTGAAGAACTCATAATCGGTTTAACGAAGCACGGAAAGCCAATGCGCTGTACCGCCGCAGAAAAATCGTCAAAGTTATCTGCAAACGCATAGCTTGATGTTGGCAAGCCAAGCTCTTGTGCTGCCAATGAGCGAATGCCTTCACGATTCATTGTGAGGTTTACCGCGCGAGCTGAAGGTACAATTTGGAAACCTTCGTCTTCAAGCTTTAACAACTCCGATGTCGCGATTGCTTCAATCTCGGGAACAATGAAATCCGGCTTTTCGTGTTCGATCACATGACGTAAAGCGCTTGTGTCCAACATATCAACCACATGAGATCTATGGGCTACCTGCATGCCGGGTGCGTTCTCATAACGATCAACCGCAATGACCTCTACGCCAAGACGCTGAAGCTCAATGATCACTTCTTTGCCTAATTCTCCAGCACCACAAAAAAGCACCTTTGTTGCGTTTTCCGTCAACGCCGTTCCGAGTGTTGTCATTATTCCGTCCTGTTATCCAGCCTCATAAAAATAAGGCCAGAGTATGGAATACCCCGGCCTTTCTCTTTGTTCTTAAATATACGCACTTTTTTCGCGCTCGCGCACCTTGACCATAATCTCCGCTTTTTCAGCTTCAGATTTAGCCCCCCAACCGGCTATTTCTTGGCCGCTTCTGTGGCAACCAACGCAAATATCGGCGTCATCTAGCGCACAAATACTGACGCATGGGGAGGCAATAGGTTTTACTTCGTTCTCTGTCATGAATGCTCGTCTTCAAGTTTCTGTAAATGCTTT
>NZ_LWFT01000843.1:0-799 GCF_001635105.1 Oleiphilus sp. HI0079 | reverse complement strand
TCGAATACTTTCAGCGCGAGCTGATGGTCTTCTTTGCCCTCACTGTGCATCAATGGCATATAAAGAAATGCCCTCTGATCAACAGACAGCTCTTTATCTGCACCCGATTGAATCGCTTCAATACTAAGCCTTCGTGCAATCGGATCGCACGCAAAGCTCTCAGACTCATCACGGTAAATATTTCTCGAAAACTGATCAAGAATAATGATTTCAGCGAGCCGCCCCTTAGCCGTGGAGCGCCAAGAATCAAGCGCACCATTTTTGGCCTGATCATGCAGAGCGCCAAAACGCGCCGCTATATTCTCGTCTAAAGTCGCATCTTTCACCCAATGCTGACGGGGCTCAAGCTCTTCAAACCAAAAGTGCAAAACGTTTTCGATGTTCTTGTCCATTTGCTTCACCAATTCGTTTCAATCGTTCCTTTAATCAACCAGTACTTGAAACTTGTTATCGGCAAGCCTCCCATTGCGGGCAACTCGTGAGGTGATCGTTCACCATGCCGACAGCTTGCATGAAAGCGTAGCAGATAGTTGGGCCAACGAAGGTAAAACCACGCTTTTTTAACGCTTTAGACATGGCTCGTGACGCATCCGTCTCTGTCGGGACATCAGCCATACTACGGTAGCTGTTTTGAACCGGCGCCCCGTCGACAAAACCCCAGAGAAACCCACTAAAACTCTCTTCCCGTTCGGCAAACGCAATAAATCCCTTTGCGTTCTTGATAATGGACTGAATTTTCAACCGATTGCGGATGATTCCGGGGTTCTGGATAAGCGCATCACACTTTTCTTGGTCATAC
>NZ_LWFT01000842.1:0-835 GCF_001635105.1 Oleiphilus sp. HI0079 | reverse complement strand
AAGGCAGATGTACTGGTATGCGATGGATTTGTCGGAAATATCGCATTGAAAAGCGCAGAGGGAGCGGCGGGTATCATCCTTTCAGGTGTCAAAGAGTTTTTTGATAAGAATTTCTATCGTCGTTTATTGGGGCGTTTGGTCCTACCATTAATGGGTGATGCGTTGCGTCAATTAGACCCCGAGACGCATAATGGAGCCATGTTTCTTGGTCTAAATGGCGTGGTTGTGAAAAGTCATGGCTCCTCAAGCGTAGCGGCATTTATTCACGCTATCGAGCTAGCAGAGCGCGAAGCCGCGGAAAACCTCCCTGAACAAATTAATCGGATACTGGAGCTGGCCTCAATCGACTGATTTGGCTCAGCCCGAAATAGGAGAAGAAATGTCTTTGGTATTTATGTTTCCTGGGCAAGGCTCTCAGACAATTGGCATGATGTCTGAGCTTTTAAGTCTGTCTGAACGCGCGAATAAAGTGTTTGACGAGGCATCAGCTGCGATCGACATCGACCTGAGAGCCCTAGCTTTGGGTGGGCCAGAGGATCGAATAAATCAAACTGAAATTACGCAACCTTTAATTCTGACTGCGAGCATTGCAGTTTGGCAGGAGTGGTGTGCTCGCTCAGACCTTCGTCCTCAATATATGTGTGGCCATAGCTTGGGAGAGTACACGGCGCTAGCTGCGTCTGGAGCGATCACTCTTGCGGATGCAGTTAGCCTTGTGCATTTGCGCGGCAAGCTCATGCAAAGTGCCGTGCCATTAGGTCAGGGCGCTATGGCGGCTTTGTTAGGTTTGGAGGACTCCGCTGTCGAACGGGTCTGTGAAGAAGCGCAGCAATTT
>NZ_LWFT01000841.1:0-1185 GCF_001635105.1 Oleiphilus sp. HI0079 | reverse complement strand
CAGCGTTGTTGCGCGAACTTCAGGCGCAGGCTTGCAGTGTTCTCGATCATCCATCCGCTCCGGCAACGTATTATTGGATTTTTGTCGTTACATTTGAGCCAAAATGCTCTTTAAGCATTGCGCTATTAGAGCATGTTTCACTCAAGCCCTGTATCGTTAGCGCTTGAGCTAGATCACTTACTTTGAGGTTTTAGAGAAAGTGCTTTCTTTATGATGCGTGGAATTCACTGACAGCGTGGCGGAGGCAGCCTATCAATCTTTGTTGTGGATTAATCGGGATAGGCACGCTGTATCTCAAGAAGTTTTGCTTCATTCTCGAACAGTAGATCAACCAACTCTGGCTGAAATTTAACGCCATTCATTTCCACAAAGAACTTTCTTACATCTTCAATATCCCAAGCGTGTTTATAGCTGCGCTTGTTGATCAGTGCATCAAATACATCTGCGAGGGCTGCAATTCTGGCAAAGATGGGGATGTTTTCGCCTGCGATGCCTTTGGGATAGCCTGAGCCATCCCAGTTTTCATGGTGACCGACGGAAACAACGGCCCCGGCGCGCAGTACTTCCAGCTCCGATGAGGCTAGAATGTCGTGCCCGATTTGGGCATGCGTTTTCATGGTTTCCCACTCCTCTGGAGTGAGTTTGCCTGGTTTGTTGAGTATGTGATCCGGAATCGCAATTTTGCCAATGTCGTGTAATGGCGCTGCTTTATACAAGATTTTAACATCATGGCGATCTAAGCCGTAGGCCTCGCCAAGAACCTTACTGGTTAAGGCCATCCTTTTAACGTGATTGCCCGTTTCTTTGGAGCGGTTCTCAACCGCATCAGTCAGAGCAAGTGAATCAAATTATGGCGACGCATCAGCGTTTGTGTCTCAGGGCATTGGCAATGCTAGGTTAAATACCGGTGTTGCTATTACGCGCCAAGGTGATCAAGACCTAGCATACAACTATACGTCACCGTACGATGGTCTTCAGTATGCAAGTGAGCGTGCCTACGATTATAAAGACGTGAGCGTGTTTTCAACGGTATCCGGAGAAATTGCTGAAAGCACCCGATACAAGTTGACGGCTTACATCGATGATTATCAGGCCGAGGGATTTCCGGGGCAGGGCACGCAATTTTTCGCGCGCTTACCAGCCAGCTTTGATTTGCAATCGGTCAGTTTAACTGAAGACAAAGAT
>NZ_LWFT01000840.1:0-995 GCF_001635105.1 Oleiphilus sp. HI0079 | reverse complement strand
GCGCTGCTCCTTAGCAAACTCAACCAAGAATGCGATTCTGATTGTTGAGTTTGCTAAGGAGCAGCGCGAGAAGGCAGGGCAGAGCATTATTGAGTCGGCAGAAACCGCAGCGCGAATGCGATTTAGAGCCGTACTAATGACGGCTTTGTCTTTTGTTTTGGGTATTCTGCCGCTTATCTTTGCGGTGGGCGCAGGTGCTGCAAGTCGCCACTCTATTGGCTATACCGTATTTGGAGGTATGTCGGTGGCGACGGTTGTGGGTACACTGTTGATTCCGGCATTCTACGTGATGATGCAATCTCTTAGAGAAAAAGTGAAGGGTTCGAGTAAGGTGTGAACTAAGAGTTTATGATGAGTTGGTATGCCATGCTATTTGCATAGAAAGGCGTTTTCAGCGACGTCGAGCGTATCAAGACCTAACATCTATTCGACTAGCCAGATGAAGTGTCATGGCTCTGCGTATGATTGGCACGTGAGACCGAGGTGCCAATCATTGTGATACTTACGTCGGCTCTGTTTTTACAGCCGCTTGACTCATCAACACCGAATTGCGAATGACCGGCGGCAAAATTCCTTGCTTTTTGAACTCGCTCATTACTCTTAGAGTGACATCTGTCTCAAATAACTTCTCGTATTGCGTATCTAGCACGTAGGCTTTNAGGGTCAACTGCAGGGCGAAGTAGGTGTCTTCAATGTGCTGTTTTACTAATACAACGATCGGCTTAGGTAGATGAATGTAGCGGCTTGAAGCAGCCGCTTCTTGGATGATATCGCGCGCGAGAAGAATGTCTTGATCAAGACCGATATAAAAAGGAATGTTGATTTGCATATCCAACTCGCCGAAGTTCCCGCTTGTCACTACATCGCTTAAGAACTTGCTATTTGGTATGGTGATCATGTCATCCGTTAGGGTCTGCATTCGTACTGAGCGCAAACCAATTTTAACGATATCTCCATAGTGCTCTTCAAACGTAACGCGATCGCCCACCTGAAAT
>NZ_LWFT01000839.1:0-7389 GCF_001635105.1 Oleiphilus sp. HI0079 | reverse complement strand
TTGAAAGCATGGTGCTCATCGGGGCAAATAGTCTTCCGAGGAATTTTCGGTAGCGTTCATCCTGCGGATTGTTTTCATGTTGATCGTATATTTTTTTTTCTTCTTCTGAACATAACTGAAATCTAGAAGGGACAAATACAAGGTCGCAGTGTTGGCAATGAAGGTAATCTCGAGTTGGGTTTTGTCCTTGCCAATATAGAAGGCAGTCATCGCTGGTGCACAGCGGGCATTTTTCATTATAAAGCAATGACTTGTTATTGTTTTTCATTATCGAAAATCTTCACCTTGGGCGAGCACGAATAGCTATCAATAAATTGATTGTTTTTGGTCGATTTCGAGAATAGTGCCCTAGTTCACTAAAGTGGTAAATAGCTTTTAATTTGCTTCGTGTTTCTTTGTCACTAATTGTAATTTCTAGTACTATGCGCTGCGGTTTCGATACGCAAAGAATAATTAATTTGTGGTCCAAACCTAATAAAAAATTTTTGATAACCGAGCGCTGAGGTGTGTGCAAATGACGATTCGTCAATTTCTAGCTTCTCTTTTGCTTGTAGCCGTGAGTTCATCCGCTGCTGCAGCTTTAGAAAAGAAAAAATTCTGTCTTTATGACCCTGTAGGTAATAACGGCCCTGCTGTTGCGTTTTTCTCAGACTTGACTGCGAAAGGTATGGCTTGGGGCATCGACGTTGAGATCGTTGCTTACACGGATGAGAAAGTAGCGTCTAACGACTTTAAAGCGGGTCTATGTGATGTGGTATTCCTAACAGCGATCTTGAGTCGTCCTTACGTTCCGTTTGGCGGAACTCTTGATGCGCTTGGCGGTATTGTAGACGAAGAAGGTTTGGCGCGTGTTTTGAAAACGTTGACCAACCCGAAATTGTCTCCGTACTTGACGAATGGTAACTACGAAGTGGTTGGTACCCTTCCTGTTGGTTCTGTTTATCTTTTCGTGAACGATCGCGAGATTGATACAGTTGCCGATTTTAGTGGTAAAAAAGTATCTGTTCTTAACGAAGACCCACAAAGCCACAAGTTTGCAGATTTGGCTGGTGCGTCGCCAGTAGGTACTTCGCTTGCAACGTTCTCTGGCCAGTTTAACAATGGCAACATCGATATTCTTCCAATGGTTGCTTTGGGCTATAACGTATTTGAGCTTTACCACGGTCTTGGCGAGAATGGCGGCATCATCGACGAGAAACTTCTTTACGGTATGATGCAGATGATTTCTCACAAAGATCGTTTCAGCCCTGACTTTGGACAGCAGATGCGTGAGTACATTCTTAACCGTCTACCCGATATCAACAAGATGGTGAAAGATGCGGAAGCAGAGATTCCTTCTAAGTACTGGATCAAAACCGACGAGGCAACGAAGGCTGCGCTAGAGAAGTTCCGCGGAGAGATTCGATCTGAGCTTCGTAACGAAGGTGTTCTGGATCCTAAAGCGTTAAGCTTGTTGTGGAAGATCCGTTGTTCTGTAGATCCTTCTCGCGGAGAATGTTCTGCACCTAAAGAAGAGCGTTTCTAAGTTTTACGTAATTCTTGTGAGAAAGCCGGCTTAATAGCCGGCTTTTTTGTTTTTATCTGCGCGGAAAGATTTAGCCGCAGCGCAAAATAAATTATACTTTTCACCCCTTTTTTAAGTGCACATAGGCAGATGTCCGAATCCCTCATCCAGGTTAGTGAGCTTCATTGCGAGCGCGATGATCGCGTCTTATTCGAAGGGCTTTCATTTAATCTTTGCGCAGGGGAGCTCGTACACGTTAAGGGCGTGAATGGCGCTGGTAAAAGCACGCTTTTACGTTGTCTGGCAGGTTTATATAGCGGTTATAGCGGAACGATAGAGCGTTCCCAGATGGCTCGATCGACAAAGTATTTTGGCCATAAAATCAACGTGAAACGGAATCTAACAGCTTCAGAGAATTTGGAGATGTATTCTTTGTTTTGCGAGGCGCGCCAGATTGATAATTTAGGTGCGTTAGCGGAGGTCGGACTCGCTGGGTATGAGCATGTTTTATGCAGCGATATGTCCGAAGGGCAGCGCCGCAGAGTTGCGCTGGCTTCAATCCTCACTTCAGGTTCAAAGGTCTGCCTGCTTGACGAGCCTTTTGCTTCTTTGGATCGTCTAGGTGTTGAATTCTTGGAACAGTTTCTGATTTCGCTAGTAGAGAAAGGTTCTCTGGTTGTGTTTACTAGTCATCATCAGTTTGATGATGAGAGGTTACGCTCTTTGGTCTTAGGGAGCGGTTATGAGTAAGGCGTCATTTGAACGCTCAAGCGTTTTTTTTATACTCAAAAATATTGTCGTTACCGAATTAAGAATGTCATGGCGAAGTAAGCAGGAGCTATTTAATGGGCTGATGTTCTTTGTGATGGTGATCGTACTGTTCCCGCTCGGTGTTGATCCTGGCAAAGACTATTTAAGTGTTAGTGCAGGTGGACTTATTTGGGTCGCGTTTATGCTTAGCCTGCTGCTGTCGGTCGGTCAAATGTTTAAGCAGGATTTCGAGGATGGCACAACGGAACAATGGATTTTATCAGAGCATCCATTATTTCTAATGGTATTGTCTAAAGTGTTTGCGTTGTGGCTCGTAACTTCTTTGCCACTCGTTATAATTAGTCCCCTGTTAGCAGTAATGCTGCATATGGCCGTGGAACAAATTCCCGTTATGTTGTTCACACTATTGATTGGCACGCCGTCTTTGGCGCTAATTGTGAGTATTGGAGCGGCGCTGACAGCCGGCGTCAGAGGTGGCGGGGTTTTACTTATGCTGATTGTTCTTCCGCTTGCAACGCCTGTTTTGATCTTTGCCACAGGAATTCTCAGAGCGTCGGCTGAGGGGTTGCATGTTTCAGGGTTGTTTGCGATTTTGGCGGCGTTACTTGTGCTGTCAATCATTACATGTCCGTTTGCTACTTCTGCTTCGTTGAAAATTGCGGTGGATAACTAAGGCAATGACAGGGTTTCTGGGTGTAAAAATATGACTTGGGCATGGTTTCATAAATTTGGGTCACCAAAGTGGTTGTACGATTTTGCAGAGCGTATACAAAAACCATTGTTGTTCGTAGCGGCCTCAATGATGCTCGGCGGGGCATATTGGGGGCTCTTCTTGGCGCCACCTGATTATCAGCAGGGGGATAGCTTTAGAATCATATACATTCATGTTCCCGCAGCGATTCTTGCGCAGTCGGTCTACATGATGATGGCGACTGCCGCTTTGGTGGGTTTGGTTTGGCGGATGAAAATGAGCGATTACTTTATCGCGTCTGCGGCACCGATCGGGGCGGTCATGACGTTTCTCGCTTTGTTTACTGGCGCTGTTTGGGGAAAACCTACTTGGGGAACATGGTGGGTTTGGGATGCGCGCTTAACCTCAATGCTTCTCTTGTTGTTTCTTTATTTTGGTGTTATCGCGTTGAGAGGTGCAATTGAAAACGATCTCAATCGGGCAAGGGCAACGTATATCTTAGTGTTGGTTGGCGTCGTGAATATTCCGATTATCAAGTATTCAGTAGATTGGTGGAATACTCTGCATCAGCCAGCAACATTTACTTTAACTGAAAAGCCGGCAATGCCAGTTGAGATGTGGCTTCCTCTGCTTGTTATGGTGATAGGTGTGTATGCTTTGTTTGCCTGCCTCGTGCTCTTTCGCCTACAAACTGAGATTCTAGAGCGCGAATACAAGACAAAATGGGTGAAAAAGTTATTACAGGAAAGGTTAGATGTTTGAGTATTTTGACATGGGTGATCACACTTTTTATGTGTGGCTCGCGTATGGTGTAAGTGTATTCGCATTAGTTTTTCTTGGCGTATTGAGTATTAAATCAAAGACCGCCGCGAAGATGAAAGTGCGTAAAAAGATTGATCGGTTAACCAAGCTAAAAGCGAGTAAAGCTCTTGAACCAAAAACGTAAACAACGATTGATGATCGTCGCTTTTCTGACGATTGGTTTTTCAATTGTCGTCGGACTGGCGATGTACGCTTTGAGTGAAAACATAAACCTTTTTTATAACCCAACACAGATTGCCGATGGTGAGGCGCCTGTGGGAGCGAAGATTAGAGCAGGCGGTATGGTGAAAGAAGGTTCAGTGGGGCGCGACGAGGGCTCCTTGGCCGTTAAATTTGTTTTGACAGATTTCAGTTCAGAGGTCGATGTTGAGTACACAGGCATTCTTCCCGATTTATTTCGTGAGGGACAAGGCATTGTTGCTCTAGGGCGAATTAATGAAAATCGAGTGCTGATTGCAGAAGAAGTGCTCGCAAAACATGATGAAAACTATATGCCGCCCGAAGTGGCGGAAGCGCTCGAGAAGTCGGGGCATAGTGTTTATGGCGAAAAAATCGATGATGAGAGTGCGCCTTCATCCGAGAATAGTTATTCGGGAGGTTACTAATCATGTTGCCTGAGCTTGGTCACTTTACTCTAATACTGGGATTGATGTTTGCCCTTGTCCAAAGTGTTTTGCCGCTATACGGCGTCGCGCGCCGCTCGCCGGTATGGATGGAAACGGGCCGGTTTTTTGCCACAGGGCAATTTGTCTTTATTGCTGTTTCGTTCGTATGCTTGGCGATTGCTTTTCTGCAAGACGATTTTAGCGTCAAATATGTTGCAGGCCATTCGAATACCTTGCTACCCGATGTGTATAAAGTCAGCGCCGTCTGGGGAGGTCATGAAGGCTCCCTGCTTCTCTGGGCACTCACGTTAGCGGGGTGGACGATGGCTGTGGTTTTATTCAGTCGTCAGCTCCCGCGCGAGATGTTGGCTCGGGTATTAGCTGTTATGGGAATGATCAGCGTAGGTTTCTTATTGTTTATCCTGCTCACGTCTAATCCGTTTGCCCGGACTTTCCCGCATGTGCCTATGGAAGGTAGCGATCTCAACCCACTATTGCAGGACTTTGGGCTCATTGTTCATCCGCCGATGCTCTACATGGGATATGTCGGGTTTTCTGTTGCTTTTGCTTTCGCCATCGCTGCCTTGATGGGAGGGCGTTTGGATAGCGCTTGGGCTAAATGGTCGCGACCTTGGACCATAACGGCCTGGGGGTTTCTCACGCTAGGTATTGCATTAGGAAGTTGGTGGGCGTATTACGAGCTTGGTTGGGGCGGATGGTGGTTTTGGGATCCTGTTGAAAACGCTTCCTTTATGCCGTGGTTAGTTGGTACGGCGCTTATGCACTCCTTAGCCGTAACTGAAAAGCGCGGAGCATTTAAAAGCTGGACTATTTTTCTCGCCATTATCGCGTTTTCCTTAAGTTTACTGGGTACGTTTTTGGTACGTTCGGGCGTACTCACGTCTGTTCATGCGTTTGCGTCGGATCCGAGTCGAGGGCAGTTTGTACTTGGACTCTTAGCCATAACCATTATTAGCTCATTGTTGCTTTATGCTTGGCGAGCGCCTGATCTCGTTGGTAAATCAGAACATCAACTGCTCTCACGAGAGAGCTTTCTCCTCGCGAACAATATCATTCTTGTTGTTGCATGGATAACCGTCATGCTTGGCACACTTTATCCCTTGGTGCTTGATTTTATTGGTGCAGGTAAATTGTCTATTGGGCCTCCTTACTTCAATGCTGTCTTCGCTCCGTTAATGGCGATCTTAGCGTTGTTCTTGGGTTTTGGTCTTCTCTCTCAATGGAAGAGAACGCCTGTCGCTCAATTCAATCAGCAAATTCGTAAATTTGCCGTCATTAGCGTTGCTGCAGCCACCGTACTGACTTTAGTAACTGGTTACGAGTGGGATTGGTTTACCTGGGTTGCGGTATTGCTCGGCGTTTGGATCATCGTGGTGAGTGCATCCGATGTTTATCGCCGCTGCGCGGCTAAACAGGGTAGTTTGAGAGCGAAGTTGTCCCTCGGTCGGTCATATTATGCAATGCTTTTCGGTCATATTGGTTTTGCGTTTATGGTGATTGGAGCGGTGGTTGTTTCGATGCATTCAATCGAGCGCGATGTCCGCATCGTGGCTGGTCAGATGGTGACCCTCGGTGATTACCAACTGATGTTTGATAGTGAGGAAAAGATTCGCGGACCAAATTATGAAGCGACGAGGGTGAACGTACGGGTGCTTCGGGATAATAGTTTGGTGAGCGTGTTGAGCCCGGAAAAACGCGTCTATTTTTCTCAATCCAGCCCAATGACCGAGGCAGGGATTGATCCAGGGTTCTGGCGCGATATCTATGTGGCTATCGGCGAAGAACTGGGTGAAGGCGCATGGGCTGTGCGAGTCCAGTATAAGCCTTTAGTGCGATGGATTTGGCTAGGCGCTATCTTCATGTTTATTGCTGGATGCATTGCCGTATCCGACAAACGTTACCGTTATCACATAACCAAGTCTAAATCCGCAGACATTACTGGCAACCTAGAGGTTGCAAAATAAGAGTCGTATGAATTCAAGATTAGTATATATCACCCCTCTCGTTTTAGCGGTTGGCTTGGGACTCATTCTTTACACTGCTTTGGGAAAAGATCCAAACAAACTCGAAACTGCAAGGTTAAACGACCCCATTCCCGAGTTTGAGTTGTCCGTCCTTGAGGATCAGGGGCTTAAAGTGAATCAAGACGCGCTAAAAGGTCGGCCTTCTCTTTTGAACGTTTGGGCGACATGGTGCCCTTCCTGTCGAACCGAGCACCCATATTTAATCAGGCTTGCTAATAAAGGCGTACCCATCATTGGTTTGAATTATAAAGACGATCGGTCTAAGGCCAATCAATGGCTGGTAGAGCTTGGCGACCCTTATTCTTTGAATATATATGATCCAAAGGGTTCGTTTGGTTTCGATCTTGGCGTCTATGGAGCGCCAGAAACATATCTTGTGGATAAAGACGGGATCGTTCGGTATCGCCATGTTGGTGAAGTGAATCAGCGCATCTGGGAAGCACAAATTGAGCCGCGTTATCGCGAGCTACTTGGGAAGTAAGGAGTATCTCTTGCCTCATATCATGGTCTTCGCATGTTTGTTGTCGCTTTCGTTTTTAACGCAGTCGTCAAGTATCGACGTCTTCGAATTCAGCAGTGATGAAAACCGCCAATCCTACAAAGAATTGACCCGAGAATTACGGTGCCCCAAATGTCAAAACCAGGATATCGCGGATTCCAATGCCCCCATTGCTAAGGATATGCGTGTGCAGGTTCATCGACTCGTAGAAGACGGAAAAACCTCAGACGAAGTCGTGAATTATATGATTGAGCGGTTTGGTGACTTTGTTACGTATAAGCCCAAAGTCAGCACAGAGACCTATCTACTTTGGTATGGGCCTTGGGTTTTTATTGTCCTTGGCGCTCTCGTCATCTTGTTAGTCTCTCGCCGCAAAAAAAGCCCCAGCGAGGTTGAGAAAACCAAACAAAACTCGGGGTCTTCGAGAGGCAATTCAGTTGCAGAGTTATTAG
>NZ_LWFT01000838.1:0-720 GCF_001635105.1 Oleiphilus sp. HI0079 | reverse complement strand
GCGTTTGAGCGATAGCTCGCTCGGGAGTGTGAGATCGCAGCTTTGGCGAGTGACGAAAATGCTCTCGCTCGCAGTACCGTTTGCGGTGTGCTTTTTTTTGTTCTTTCCTCGTTTCGCGCCGCTGTGGTCTTTGCCCATTAAAACGAGCCACTCACAGACAGGGATGAGTGAAGAAATGACGCCAGGCTCTATTGCTGAGCTGAGCCAGTCTGCCGAGCGCGCTTTTAGAGTGAGCTTCAGTGGGGTCGCCCCAGCACGACAAAACCTTTATTGGCGCGCAATGTTGCTGGATTACTTTGACGGTAGAACGTGGAGACGAGCATCTAGCTCTTTGCTGCTGGAGCGAGGACGTCAGGGGCTCTTGCATGACCGTAAGTATGAGGTTTTTGAGCCGCAAGAGCTCGATCAGAATTATTATGATGTGATTCTAGAGCCGCATCAAAACCGCTGGGCGTTTGCATTGGTTGGCTCGCAGCCGGCATCGGGTAATGTGCATAAAATGGGTGGCGGAATCTACGAGTTCAGGCAAGACGTTGTGTCTCCAACGCCTTACAGGATGTTGTATGAAAAGACGCTTTTACCTGTTTCGGAGGTTCCTGGGGCTGTTGTCATATCAGGTGTAGAACGCATTGCTTCGCAAGTTAATCAAGACCTTCAGCTCCCGCCAACGGGTAATCCGCTTGCGCGTCAGTTAGTCGATCAGATGCTTTCGTCCGGGCC
>NZ_LWFT01000837.1:0-846 GCF_001635105.1 Oleiphilus sp. HI0079 | reverse complement strand
CATCGAGCATGCTACGCACGCAGAGCAGCGTGTTTGTATCGGTACGCTCGCAACGATTGCGGATCGCGTTGAGACAAGTGGAATATCAGGCCCGGCGATTACAATCGTTGGTCGGGTTGTCGAGTATCGTTACCAGACAGCGAACCTGATGAGTGATTCAGTGCTTTCCGGAGCTGTGTCCGGCTTTTGATCTTGCGCACCGAAATGGTGCGTAACGCTGTGTTTTCAGTTCCCTGCTTTGTTTAGTGATTTCATAACCCATTGAATAAAAAACGTATTTCAATGTTTGGGTATCCGCTTGCTTCATTGGGAGCATACTTTGCCGAGGTTGTGTTGTCCGGCTGGGAGCCCCAAACAAATAATGTCTTCAAAACTCAGTATTTTGCTTATCGACGAGAATGTCGAGAGAGCGAACGATGTGACTGCTGCTTTAGAGCAATCCCGCTATCGCGTGCGTCATCTTGCTAGCCCTAGCGTTGCGTTGTTAAAAGAAGTGGATGCGTGGCAACCAGATATCATTGTGATTGATATCGAGTCGCCAAGTCGCGACATGCTTGAAAGTCTGCATACCATGTCGGCGTTTGCCCCTAAGCCCGTTGTGATGTTCTCCGAATCGGAAGATGAGGAGATGATTAATCTCTCTGTTAAATCTGGTGTCAGCGCCTACGTTGTTGGTGATCCTGACTCCGCTCGAATTCGCCCCATTTTGGATGCCGCCGTTGCCCGGTTTAACGAGTATCAACGCCTCAAAGATGAGCTTTCCCAAACGAAGAACGAACTCGAAGCGAGAAAACTTGTTGATCAAGCCAAGCGACTATTAATGGATGTTAAGGGCATCTCTGAAAA
>NZ_LWFT01000836.1:0-1309 GCF_001635105.1 Oleiphilus sp. HI0079 | reverse complement strand
TCGTCCTGCAATCTGTGGACGAGAAAGATTTTCAGTTGGGGGCGACAGAGCTCAAGGGCGGGTTGTACGTTCATCAACTCATCTCTCTGGAGGCTTTTGTAAGCCAAGGGGTCGTGGACGACACAGACAACAACTTGAATCAAGCGGTCGGGTTGGGCTACGGTGTCGGTGCCCGTTTTGAGTCTCCCTCGCGAAGAGGTACAAAGGCGTTTATCTTATTGGGTTTTCGTCGCACGAGCTTGAGTTGAAGAGAGAAGACACAAGTCAAAGCTTGAGCACCGAGCGCTTTGAAGGCTTTGCCTATGGTGTAGGGCTGCAAGAGCAGCTTTTTGATGCGGACTCTCAATGGTATGTCAGTGCGCGTTGGCAGCGCCACTATTCTTCCGGCCAAATTAAAATCGATACAGTGGGAGCGGCGCTTCGTTATGCTTTCTAGTCTCAAACTGAACTCTTCACTTTCGTTTCTTCTTTTGTTGATGAGCGTCTTTGTGCTTTCTGCGTGTAGAAATGAAGAAGGTGAGCGAGCCTTTGTGGCGGCAGTCGAAGTGGTGGAAAACGATGTGCAGAGCATACAAATTATGCCGGGTAAACAGGGCGCCATCTTGGAAGCGGACGCCACATCGCAGTTTTCTGTTATCGCAACTCTTGGTGATGGCAGTACGGAAGATGTCAGTGATCGAGTTGTGTGGGTCAGTAGCGACTCTGGTGTGTTTACTGTAGATGAGACAGGCTTAGTTTCAGCTGGCAGTGTCTCGGGGAATGCAGAGGTGCTTGTATCTTGGAGCTACCTAAATGCGCGCTTACCTGTTGATGTCTCGACTGCGCAGCTAACCGGTCTTAGTTTCTCCAATCTTCCGGCGTCGCTTTCGGAATGTCTGGCAGGCACGTCGTTGCGCGTTGATGGCACTTATGATGACGGCCGTACAAGTAATGTCAGTGAGCTTGTGACTGTATGGAGTAGCTCAGATATTGCTATCGCGAAGATCAACGGTAGCGGTGTTCTCGATACGCTAGATGCCGGCAATGTGACGCTTGAGGCGACTTACCGAGGGCAAGTCGCATCTCAGGCTTTAGTTGTTTCCGATAGTCTCACGGCAATTACGTTAGCGCCTGATGCGGATTTCAGTCTCGACATAGCGGCCTCGAAAAGTCTCACGGTGAACGTGACAGATTCGAGTGAGACGCGGAATGTATCCACAATTGCCAACTATACGGATAACCCAACCGGCGTGTTGACGATTGATTCTTCAGGGGTCGTTACAGCTGGATCGGCGGTGGGTAGCACTGTGATTACGGCAAGTTGTGGCGG
>NZ_LWFT01000835.1:0-306 GCF_001635105.1 Oleiphilus sp. HI0079 | reverse complement strand
GCTCTCACTTCGCCTAACAAAAGATTCAAGGGATGGACATGCGCGCCGGTTTTATCGAGTAAGCCGCCAACATATGCATCCGTCGCGATCTCTTTGTGAATCGCTTCGCCATCGAGCATCTCTAGGCCTTGGTGACCAAGGCTCTCCCATAGTGCTTTTTGACCCTGAAGATGACCCATTTGCGTTTTATTGAATGCCGCAAAAATACCGCCGGGCCGGTAGTCGCAGTCAATGTTATATTTCTCGATACGGTTGCGAATAATGTCACCACCCTCAAACGCCATACTCCCGAGGGCTTGCGCCGTC
>NZ_LWFT01000834.1:0-1867 GCF_001635105.1 Oleiphilus sp. HI0079 | reverse complement strand
TTAAACTTACCGGATTGGGAGTACCGCTGCTACCAAGCGCAATTTGCTGTGCTAGCAAAGCCTGTGAGATAAGAAGATCTTTTGCGACAAAGTTAGAATACTCAGAGCGTGCTGTGAACAGGCTAACGCCCCCGTAACTAAGAAGTCCGATCAAGACGATCACCATCACCAGCTCAATGAGGGTGAAACCATGCTGATTGACCTTGCCCCTTGCTTGCATAGTTAAGCCCCGTTGTTACGCAAAAAAGCGCCCTGAGGCGCTTTTTTTAAAATAGATAAGGACTTAGCAACCGCTTGTATCGATCGAGATCACAGGTGCGTTTCCAACAGCCGTCGCCTCAGTGTAAACGATCTGGCATGTGCCGGTGCCACCCGCAGCTGCGACTGTCACCGCGGTCGCAGTCGATGTGATCGTAAAGTCGTCTGACGTAATCTGTGCCGCAGTAAGAATGTCATTGGTTCCTGCTGTGGTGTCATCAACTGCAGGATATCCGTTTACCAAGTTCACTGTTGCGCCATCAAGCGTGACAGAACCTGTTGCCGTATTCTGATTGGAAACCAATGCATCAGCATGCGCAATCGCAGACGCAGCTTTCACCGCACCGAGAGCTGCCTGAACTGTGGCTGTTCTTGCTTCTGAGCCCAAATCGGCAAAACGAGGAAGCGCGAAGGCAGAGAGAATACCCAAGATCACGATGACCATGACCAATTCGATTAAAGTAAAACCGGCTTGACGTTGCATTTGCTGTAGCTCCTGTTGCAATAGCTTTAATAATTTACGCTAGGTAAGTGACAAGTTACGTTAACTATAGCGTCTAAATAGTTGGTTGCCACACATAAAAGCACCCAATTTGTATCTTTTCTGTAAAGAAGCATCTATCCCAATTCAGCTTTTCGGATATAGGATATCAATGCGCAATATATTCTAACGAAAGGGCTTGAACTTTGCTGCCTTCCTCAATGGTTTCAACTCGGAAAAACAGAAGCTCATCGCGCTCAATAAGCCTCCCCTCATAAACAATAGAGGAGTTAGGTAAATACGCGAGCACCCGCAGCTTTGGGTCATAAATCCAGTTTCCAGGCTGATCATTAAGCAGATCAATAGGCCGCTCTCCAAGATACTGTGGTGGCGTTTCCTCGACTCGACCTTTCAACCAACGCATTGGATTCGCGCCGCGGAGCTCTTTTGCACTAGCGAGCGATGATTTTACCTGTAATTCAAGCTGCATGAATTGCACAGCTGTTTTGATTTCAGCAAGCCTGTAATCGAAGCGTTTTTGCTCTAGAGAATCCATTTCTCGATCAATCTTGGGCAAGAACACCATTATTAAAACGCCGACCATTCCTAGCGAAACAGCAAAAGCCAAAAAGCGTCCACTAAACGCACGAGGAGAACGGCTCATGGTCGCTTAACCCCTTCCCATTGCGGCCGACCCTAGATCCCAGATCGGTAAGAAAACTCCCAACGCCAACACTAAGACAATGCCACCCATGACAACGATCAAAATCGGCTCGATCGACTCCGCTAAGCGCTTCAGTGAGTAATCGGCTTCCTCATCATAGAAATCCGCAACCTGATCTAAGAGAGAATCAATCGATCCGGTCTCTTCTCCTACCGATATCATCTGCAAAACCAAGGGTGTGAAGACTTCAGTACTGCGCGCTGAACGAAGCAAGCTATCGCCGCGTTCTATCGAGTTCTTCATTTCGACAATTCGGGATGCAATATAGTGATTTCCGGCCGCTTCAGCTGCGATCGCCAACGCGTGAGTGATCGGCATTCCCGCTTTCAGCATCATGGCAAAATTGCGAGTGAACCTGGACAAGGTGATCTGTTCAAACAAAATGCCGACGATTGGAAAATTTA
>NZ_LWFT01000833.1:0-991 GCF_001635105.1 Oleiphilus sp. HI0079 | reverse complement strand
ACAAGCCCCGAAGAATTAATCGAAACGGTTCGTCGTGCTCTTTCCGGCATCGCCGGTGTCGCGTCTGCCAATGCAATGATTGATGGCCTTCGTAGCGGCAATAAAATCGCAGTTGAAGATGTCGTCAGTATGTTTGGCGAAACCACCAAAGCGCTGCGTTTTAATCAGGAAATCCTGTTCTCATCATTCGAGAATATCTCCTCCGGCATCAGCGTCGTAAACGACGATTTGAATATCGTTGCTTGGAACCGCCGTTACGAAGAAATGTTCAACTATCCAAAAAATATGCTGAAGATCGGTACTCCCGTATCCGAGCTTGTGCAGTTTAATGCGCACAGAGGCTTGCTCGGTGCGGGTGATATTGAACTGCTTGTCCACAAACGTCTTGAGCACCTTAAGAACGGAAAACCCTATCGCGTTGTGCGCGAGCACCATGACGGACAAGTGATCGAGATCAAAGGTACTCCGCTACCAGACGGCGGCTATGTCACGACGTACGATGACATTAGTGACTTCATTCGAATTCAAAACGAACTTGAGCTAAGCAATCAAAACCTTGAAAAGCGCGTCGAAAGTCGCACCGAAGAAATCAATCGCATCAACCAAGACTTGGTACACGAGATCGAATTAAGAAAGGGCATGGAAACCGCGCTTCTTGAAGCCAAGTCGCAGGCAGAAACAGCCAATGCGACCAAGTCTCGCTTTCTCGCTCTTGCCAGCCACGACATTTTGCAGCCACTGAATGCCGCGCAGCTTTATGTTACCTCCCTGCTTGAAGCACAAAACGAACGTCGTGATACGCGTATTGTGCGACAGATCAGCAATTCTATTGCCAGCGCAGAGTCGATTATCTCATCGTTGCTTGATATTGCGCGCATTGATACCGACAGCATAGAACCGAAGCTCTCATCGGTACCGCTTGATCAGATTCTCAAATCGCTCATTGATGAGGCGCAGGTGCAGTTGCCGGAAGAGGTTGCGTTGCACTATA
>NZ_LWFT01000832.1:0-714 GCF_001635105.1 Oleiphilus sp. HI0079 | reverse complement strand
ATTGCATTGTGCTGTGTTGTGCGAGGCTTTGGCGACCATGGCCAAACCAGATCTAAATCTGGATGCGCGCGAATCATATCTGTCGGGACTATTGCATAACTTCGGCTTGCTGCTCATTGGGCAATTATTTCCACCCGAATTTCGAATGATGAATAAGCTTCGGGAGTCAGACCCCGAGCGAAGTATGGCAGAGATCGAAAAACAGGTTTTTGGTATGGGGTCGGCTCAAGAATTTATCGCGCTTGGTCATGGCTCATTAGGTGCGATTCTGTTAAAGCTTTGGGGTCTACCTGAGTCCTGTGTTAAATCGGCCGCAATGCATCAAAACGAATATTATGACGGCGAGCATGCAGAGCAAGTCGCTGTTGTGTGTCTCGCAAACCATCTACTTGCTATGCATGGCGTTGGTGATGAGCCTGCCAGCATTGATCCCGAGCCCTTGTTTGAACTTCTTGGTATAGACCCAGATAGTGCATACCGTTTGGCTGAAGTGACCGTTGATCAGGGTCAAGAGCTTGATGGTATGGTGAGTGACCTCGTAGCATAAGTCTATTTCCGAGCCATTTTCATAGTGAATGGCTTCCATTCTTTTCTGCTCTTTTCGGCAGGGCTTTGACCACATCTTCTATTAGCCTATAATGGCCGGCTTTCTGGAATTAAAAGCAGCGTTTTTCAGGTTGGATGCGTCTCATCCATACAGTTTAAGCTAGCCAA
>NZ_LWFT01000831.1:0-1215 GCF_001635105.1 Oleiphilus sp. HI0079 | reverse complement strand
ACCATGAATAGAGAGCAGTCCTTCATTGTTCATGCCTCGTGGGTCGATGACCTTGATACTTTGCGATCGAAAGTCATAAAGGATATTACTGAAGCAGAAATCACCGTGAACGACCGTTTGCACTTCCGTGTCAGGTATATGGCGTGCACTTGTCTCGTGAATGTGTTTAATCGACGGCATATTTACGCCGTTTAGCGTCCACGGCTCGTCAAGTGCTATGCCTGTATCGTTACTAAACTCCGCTAAGCGTTTGTCGGTTTTTTCGAGCAGAAATGTTTTAAAGGATTGGGTTGATTCCGTCGCCTCGAAGGTACTACAAAGAGAAACAAAGTGCCCGCATGCTTTAAGAATTTTGTCCCACACAAAAACCGGTAGATCACCAAAAACGAAGAGCTCATTAAGGCTGCTGATGCATTGATACTCGATGCGATAGCCTTCGACTCGCTGACCTGCGCTAAGCTCACCGAGAAAATTGGGCGTATGGCGTTTTAGTTCGCTGGGTATGTTTTGGAACCAATGGCTTTCGGCAGCCATTTTGTTTGGCATGTCGCTGCGCTTGGTGACCACGCCCGACTCGACCTTTAGGCTATTGAATGCACGAGCCGTACTCACATGTGTTTTGGACCGGAAGTAGGTATGTAAGTGTCCGAAGTCATGCCAGTCTTTCGTGAGATACGATGAGAGTTTGCATTGTTGACTGTATAAATTTATTCCCTCAATGAATGCGCCGCGCGCTCGGACCATAGATTGAATAAACGTGCGTGCATCGCTAAACCGAAAGTATCCATTAACCACTTGTTTGTTTGCCTGCGTGGCGCCGTCGTAGGGGTGGAAGTCTTGAACGGTTTTGCCATCAAACGTCGCCCATTCATAGTTATCCTCTACTTCGCTGACGGCAATGATGTCGTGCAGCTCTACTGGGATGTCATAAACGAGTGTGTCGCCATGCAGTATGGTAAGAGGGCCTTCTGAGTAACCGCTTAAGTTAAGTGCGCAAACGATTGAGTCTCCGAGTGACAAACCTTCTGGGATTTCAAGTATCTCGATCGACATCTGTTCAAGTTGTCTTAAATCGTGTTTGGGAATAGAGAAGCTTTCCGGAATGGTAAGAACAACCTTGTCCTGTGTGTTTAAACTCTCATATTGGTAGCGATACAGGCGCTGATTCCCAATAGGCAGGAAGGCCGGAGGGATTTTTCCAAGCTCGGACCGAAA
>NZ_LWFT01000830.1:0-923 GCF_001635105.1 Oleiphilus sp. HI0079 | reverse complement strand
CCACGTTCGATACCACGAAATGCTTGTTGATGGTTTGATTTCCATTGCAGAGGGCGAGAACCCGCGCTCCCTTGAGCTGAAGCTGAAAGGCTATTTGCACTTAGACTCAACAGATTGAGGCGCGCTTTTTCATGAAACGCTCCAGACATCATAATTCAAACGAAAATCATGACCGCTGGCTGGTCTCGTACGCAGATTTCATTACGCTTCTTTTTGCCTTTTTCGTTGTTATGTACTCCATCTCTTCGGTCAATGAGGGCAAATACAAGGTTTTGTCAGATTCGCTGGAAGGTATATTTAACACGCGCCCAAAAAGCCTCGAGCCGATTCAGATAGGAGAATTGAACGATAGAACTGAACGTCAGGCTGCTTCTGAAGGGATAAACCCTATCTTGATTGGTCGTCAAGACAGTTATGAGTCGATCAAGGAAAAGTCCGACGATGTGCAGCTCGAATCGATAGCTGGAGAGTTTGAAGAAAGTTTTGAAGATCTGATTTACGAAGATCAACTATCTGTTCGGGTTCTCGATGACTGGGTTGAAATATCCTTGCGCGACGAAGTTGTGTTTCAAAGCGGAGGGGTTATCCCCGCGGAGGAGGCCTTTGAGGTTATTAAGCGAATCTCAGGGGTCTTACGGTCAAAAAATAACGGCGTATTGATTGAAGGGCATACCGATAATCTGAGAATCAACAATAGCCAATTTCCAAGTAACTGGGAGCTTTCGGTGGCGCGAGCGGCTACTTTTCTCAGGTTGTTGTCTATTGAAGGGATCGACGAAGGTCGCATGGCGGCCATCGGCTATGGGCAATACCGACCATTGGTTCGAAATGACACGCCACAAGGCCGAAGAGAAAACCGTCGTATCGTCTTACTGATCTCGCGCTCGGGAGATGTGAGACAGAGCCTGATCGAATAAGCATCT
>NZ_LWFT01000829.1:0-1529 GCF_001635105.1 Oleiphilus sp. HI0079 | reverse complement strand
TTGGCGCACAAATATTGCGATATCAAACGGGGTGATTTTCTTTTTTCCTCCGCCGAAGCTGAAAGAAGGTTTGCGTATGCGCTTCGCATTAATGCCTTGCTTTCGAAGTTGGGCTTTTACGATTGCTTGAGTTTCACCACGCATTTCGCCTTTTACTTTATTGCCTTTGCGGTCGGTGCCTTCCCATTCAAAAGCGATAAGTTTTTTTGTGTTTTCTGCCATGATTATTCCTTCGTTACTCGCTGTACTTCTGCAAGGCTGGTAACGCCCTCAATTGCTTTTAATAATGCAGATTTTCTTAAATCGTTAAACCCTTCCTCATCAGCAGCTTTTGCGATCGCGAGCGAGTCGGCTTCCTGCATAATGAGTTGAGAAATGCTTGGTGTGATCTTGACCACTTCGTAGATACCTACTCTTCCTTTATAGCCGTTATTACACTTATCGCAGCCTTTCGGTTGATAGATTGTGATGCCGGCATCAATTTGATCTTGGGTAAAGCCTTCTTTGAGCAATGTTTCACCAGGTATGTCAATCGGCTCTTTACAGCTGCTGCAAAGGCGTCGTGCCAATCGCTGTGCAATAATAAGTGATACGGATGTTGCGATACTAAACGCCGGTACACCCATGTTGATTAGACGGGTCAGGGTCTCTGGTGCACTGTTAGTGTGCAAGGTTGACATGACCAAGTGACCGGTTTGCGCGGCTTTGATCGCGATAGAGGCGGTCTCTAAATCTCGAATCTCACCAACCATGACAATGTCAGGATCCTGTCGCAAAAAGGAACGAAGTGCTTCCGAGAAGTTAAGGCCGACTTTTGAATTTACGTTAACCTGATTAATACCCTCTAGGTTGATCTCAACAGGATCTTCCGCAGTTGATATATTTAGTTCTGGCGTATTTAGGATGTTCAAGCCGGTATAAAGTGAAACAGTTTTTCCCGATCCGGTAGGGCCGGTCACGAGGATCATACCTTGAGGTTGGTGCAATGCTTCGAGATAAAGTTCTTTCTGAAAGTCTTCATACCCAAGCGCGTCGATACCCATCTTCGCAGAGCTTGGATCGAGAATCCGCAGGACGATCTTTTCACCCCAAAGGGTGGGTAGGGTGTTGACCCGGAAGTCGATGGCCTTCGTTTTAGAGAGTTTCATCTTGATCCGGCCATCTTGCGGCATCCGCCTCTCGGATATGTCCATCTGTGACATGACTTTCAGGCGGGCTGCGATTTTCGGCGCAAGTTTAATGGATGGTTTAGATACTTCATGAAGAATGCCATCAGTACGATAACGAACTCGGTAAGTTTTTTCGTAGGGTTCAAAGTGAAGATCCGAGGCTCCTTGTTTAATCGCATCAAGCAGCATTTTGTTAACGTACTTAACGATCGGAGCGTCGTCGGCCTCGTTGCTGATAGCTTCATCTTCCTTATCTGATGAGCCGTCATCAATATCGATATCTAAATCGGCGTCATCCAGATCGCCCATCGAGTCGTCTTGAGATTCAAGGTACTTGTCGATAGCACTGATCAACTTGTC
>NZ_LWFT01000828.1:0-33044 GCF_001635105.1 Oleiphilus sp. HI0079 | reverse complement strand
AAACCACCGTTACTCTATCGCCCNCCTGAACGCGCAACTGCCTTGCCAACATATCTCCTAGAATAATCTTGAACTCGCCTGGGGCAAGATCCTCAAGCGCGCCCTGAATCATGTGCTTGTTGATGATGGATACGGTTGTTTCTTGCTCGGGCAAAATACCATTGAGCTGCGCGCCCTGAACAAGGCCTTTCGAACTAAGCATGCCTTTAATTTGGATAAAAGGTGCCGCCGCCTGGACCTTAGGATGCGCAGTCACAAGCTCATCCACACTTTGCCAATCCTGCATACTGGCATACGGTTTAATTACCGCGTGAGGCACCATGCCAAGAATGCGCGTACGAAGCTCACGATCAAACCCATTCATCACCGAGAGAACGGTAATTAACAAACCCACTCCGATGATCAAGCCGACCATCGAAATAAGAGAAATAAACGAGATAAAGTGATTGCTGCGCTTCGCTGAGGTGTAGCGATAGCCAATCATTGCTGGATACCAATTTTTCATGCCGGCATTAAAACACATCCATCGGCATTGCAATAGTTACTGCATGGCAAGAGAACAAGTAAAAAATTGCGTACTGAAACGCTTTGTTTCTCAGCAGAATGCGCAAGTCTTTGCTTTACTTAATGGATTAATCAGGAGTTCAAACATGCCCTTCAAAACCATCGCTTGTTTTCTGGCACTCACACTTGGCGCGGCCACTCATGCTGAAACCATCAAACTGAAACTTGGAGAGCAGGGAAAACAAGAACAAGTGGAACTTCCACTGCGCGGTATGAGCATGGAGGAAGTAGAAACGCAGTTTGGGAAACCTGAAACAAAAACAAAACCTCGCGGAGAACCTCCGATCAGCGCATGGCATTATGCAAATTTTGCGGTCTATTTTGAGAGTCGCCACGTACTGCATAGCGTCATCAAACACCAGCCAGCCAAACAAAAGTAGCAAGTCGCCTTCCAGGAAACATCATGTCTCAGAAAGCCAGTATCAGCGCCATCCTTCAACAGCTAAACCAAGTCATTCTTGGCAAGGAAAGTGAGATAAAGCTAGCCCTGGCTTGCCTGCTCGCAAAAGGGCATTTATTAATTGAAGATATACCCGGCATGGGAAAGACAACGCTCAGCCACGCACTTGGCATTACACTTGGGCTACAGTTTAAACGCGCGCAGTTCACCAGCGACATGCTCCCATCTGACATTCTTGGCGGTAACATATTTGATAAAAATTCGGGAAAATTCCTATTTCAGAGAGGCCCTGTTTTCAGTAACGTTTTGCTTGCCGATGAGATAAACCGAGCACCACCTAAAACGCAAAGCGCGCTACTCGAGGCGATGGAAGAGCGACAGATTTCGATTGACGGAAAAACACGCCCTCTCCCAGTACCCTTTTTTGTCATCGCCACACAAAACCCCTTGGAGCAAGCGGGCACCTATCCTCTACCCGAATCACAACTTGATCGTTTTATGATGCGCATCAGCCTAGGTTATCCGTCACCAGAGGCCGAAAAGGAAATGCTCGCAGGAAAGCCTAGAAGCCTCATGCTGCAAACGCTTAAAGCCGTTATCTCGGTAGAGCAGTTGTTGGAATTGCAAACGAACGCCGACAAAGTCGAAGCAAGCAAGCCGCTCATCGACTATGTATACCGGCTAACCCAAGCGAGCCGCTCGCTAGATCAACAACATGGTCTGTCACCTCGAGCCTCTATCTCTCTGTTAGATGCAGCAAAAGCTTGGGCTTTAGTGGAGGGCCGCGCGCAGGTTCTACCAGACGATGTGCAAGCCGTGTTTCCGTATATTTGCGACCATCGCATGCCTCAACGAGGCCTTCAGCAAGCCTCAGCAAGCGAAAAAATTCTCAAGACAGTAGATATTTTTTAGTTTGACCCCATATCATGGCCTATAACGTCCTGATCTTTATTGAAAGGTCATCAAACAACGTAATCTAGTCAGCGCATACTGCATGTTAGACTTCTTTTTTATTCAAAAAACGCTTTATTGAGGTGCCCTAATGAGCGAAGCAAAGCACTCTAAATTATTGATTTTAGGTTCCGGCCCAGCTGGTTACACAGCGGCGGTATATGGCGCCCGAGCCAACCTGGAGCCAACCGTAATCACCGGCATTCAGGCTGGCGGACAGCTAACGCAAACCACTGAAGTTGATAACTGGCCAGGCGACGTTGAAGGCCTGCAAGGGCCTGACTTAATGGCACGTATGCAAGCACATGCTGAACGCTTTGACACAAAAATCATTTTTGACCATATCAACAAAGCGGACCTTAGCCAAAAACCTTTCCGTTTAACGGGAGATTCGGGAGAATATACCTGTGATGCGTTAGTGATTGCGACCGGCGCATCCGCTCAGTATTTAGGCCTTGAATCCGAAGAGAAGTTTTCAGGCCGAGGCGTCAGTGCCTGCGCAACCTGCGACGGTTTTTTCTACCGTAACCAAACAGTGTGCGTCGTCGGTGGCGGCAACACCGCAGTTGAAGAGGCGCTGTATCTATCAAATATCGCCAAGGAAGTCATTCTGATTCACCGTAGAGACACCTTGCGCTCTGAAAAAATTCTTCAGGACAAGATCTTTGAGAAAGCCAAGAATGGCAATATCACTCTAGAATGGAACCATACACTCGAAGAAGTTCTCGGGGATGATGCTGGCGTAACAGGCGTGCGTATTAAATCGACAGAAACCGGCGAGACAAAAGAGCTGGACCTGACGGGCGTATTCATCGCGATCGGCCACAAGCCAAACACGGAGCTTTTCGAAGGTCAGCTCGAAATGGATAACGGCTATATCACCATTAAGTCAGGGTTAGACGGCGGCGTTACATCAACCAGCGTTCCTGGTGTATTTGCTGCAGGCGATGTTACCGATCAAGTCTATCGCCAGGCAATTACATCAGCGGGTTTTGGTTGTATGGCGGCCCTCGATGCAGAGAAATACATAGACGACCTTGAATAAGATATTCTTAGCAGATGTTTAAACCGTAACATTAAGCACATTCGATAGCGGAGCTTATCTTGGAGCCGAATTGTTCTTCTATACTACAAAATGAAGACCTTTTCGGCTTTTTGTTGCTATGAGTTTACTACCTTGGCTTAATCCGGAAGACGACTTCCCACCGGCAGAAACAGCCCTTTCAGACCCAAATGGGTTATTGGCTGCCGGAGCGGATCTATCTCCAGAAAGATTACTGACAGCGTACCGCAATGGCATCTTCCCATGGTCGAGTGGCGATCAACCCCTTCTCTGGTGGAGTCCGGATCCACGCTGCGTCGTATTTCCTGCAAAGGTCCATATATCCCGTTCTCTTAAAAAAGCGATCCGCAAACACAGTTACACAATCAGTTTTGATCAATGTTTTGAAGAAGTAATCGAACACTGCGCGCGAGGTGAAGAATATACTGGTGGCTGGATAACAGAGGAGATGAAAGCCGCATACGCTTCTCTTGCAGACAAAGGAATCGCTCATTCCGTCGAGGTATGGAGAAACGGCAACCTCGTTGGCGGATTGTACGGCATAGGCATCGGTTGTTGTTTCTTTGGCGAATCGATGTTCTCTCTTGAAAGCAACGCATCAAAAGTCGCGTTTGCGGCGTTGTGTAAGCAAGCGGAGCGTTGGCAGTTTCCGGTAATAGACTGCCAGATCGAAAATGAACACCTTAGCTCGTTGGGGGCTGAACTGATCACACGTGACCGATTCCAATCACTCATTCAAACAGGCATGAAGAACAACAATTTGTTTACATGGCACTTTGATGAAGACATTATTGAACAGATTCTAGCCAGCTAGGACAAACACATGAGCCAACTGCAAACAATGGTGTTCTATGCGACCCCTGAACATCAATGCAGCTATCTAGAAGAGCAAAGGGCCACGACAATGTTTGTCGACCCTAAAGCCAAAATCACCAACTCTGTTTATAGCCAGCTATCAGAGCTTGGTTTTCGAAGGAGCGGTAATCATTATTACCGGCCTCACTGTTCAAATTGCAACGCCTGCATTCCCATCAGGGTTCTGACCAGCGATTTTAAGCCAAGCCGAAGCCAAAAACGGGTCACCAAAAACGCCCTCGGGGTTCAAGCTCAGATTCTGAGCGCCGACTTTCACGAAGACCACTATCTCATCTACGAAAAGTACATTAATCATCGACACACCGATGGCGATATGTTCCCTGCTAGTCGTGAACAGTATCGTTCTTTCCTAGTTGATGGGCGAGAGTGCACAAGGTTTATCGAGTTTTCCATCGACGATCATGTTATTGGCATTGCAGTTGTAGATGAACTGGAAGACGGTTTATCGGCTATTTATACCTTCTTCGACCCAGACTTTTCCCATTTAAGCATCGGAACATATGCCGTTCTCTGGCAAATCCAGGAGGCGCAACGTAGAGGCCTACCTCACGTCTATCTCGGTTACTTCATCGCTGCTTGCAAAAAGATGTCTTACAAGACTGCATTCAAACCTTTTCAAGCAAGAATTGAGGAAAGCTGGCTTAATATTGACGAAATGCAGTCGATTGCCAATAAAAACACCTAGCGTAACAAAACTGATTTTGCGAATTGCTTAACTTTCAGGCAGAATGTCGCTCGTTCAAATGAGGGCCGTCAGTGCCCAATCTTAATATAAGCGCCTCGGGCGCAATTCATAGCTCAAATGAGGTTACGCTTTAATGGCGAAAGAAGATGTCATTGAAATGGAAGGTACAATCGTAGATACCTTGCCGAACACAATGTTTCGCGTTGAACTTGAAAACGGTCATATCGTGACTGCACATATTTCGGGAAAAATGCGCAAGAACTACATCCGGATTCTAACTGGTGACAAAGTGAAGGTGGAGATGACTCCATACGACCTGACTAAGGGTCGAATCACCTACCGCGCACGTTAAAATAAAAAAGGGAGCTAAAATGCTCCCTTTTTTGATCCCTATTGTACATTCCAAGCCCGTCAGTTAGTCCTGAAGAGGAGCAGCCTCCTTCTCAAACTCAAACAAAACCTGCTCTTTTTTGCTGTCGTACTTGATGTGCACATCACCACCATTTGATAAGCTCCCGAACAGAATCTCTTCTGCAAGCGGCTTCTTCAATTCTTCCTGAATCAAACGCGCCATTGGCCGAGCACCCATCTTGTCGTCATAACCTTTCTCTGCGAGATAGACTTTCACTTCATCATCGACATGCAAAACAACACGTTTCTCGTCAAGCTGTGCCTGTAGCTCTGTTAAGAACTTATCAACCACATAGCAAACAGTGTCACGTGAAAGTGGCGCAAACTGAATAATGCTATCCAGACGGTTTCTGAACTCAGGGGTGAAGACCTTATTCAACTCCTCCATCCCGTCTGTCGTATGATCCTGTTCACTAAAACCAATGGATCGACGGCTCATTTGCTGCGCACCGGCGTTCGTCGTCATTACCATGACAACATGCCGAAAATCTGTTTTGCGGCCATTGTTGTCGGTCAGCGTTCCGTGGTCCATCACCTGCAACAACAAGTTGAACACTTCTGGATGCGCTTTCTCAATCTCATCCAACAACAACACACAATGAGGATTTTTGTTCACAGCCTCTGTTAGCAAACCACCCTGATCGTAACCAACATAGCCCGGAGGTGCACCAATCAAGCGGCTAACAGTGTGTCTCTCCATATACTCCGACATGTCAAAGCGAACCAACTCAATGCCAAGCACTTTTGAAAGCTGCTTGGTGACTTCCGTTTTACCAACACCCGTCGGTCCGGCAAACAGAAATGCACCATCTGGCTTCTCTGGAGACTTCAGACCAGCTCGTGATAATTTGATCGCTGTTGCGAGCGATTCTATAGCTGGGTCCTGCCCAAAGACCACCATTTTTAAGTCTCGTTCAATGTTCTTAAGCTTGTCTTTATCGGTACTAGACACATTGCGCGGCGGAATTCGTGCGATCTTGGCAACAACATCTTCGATCGCTTGGACATTAATGGTCTTCTTGCGCTTGCTCTCTTGGACTAAACGCTGACTCGCACCTGCTTCATCAATCACATCAATGGCTTTGTCTGGCATGTGTCTGTCAGTAATGTAGCGATCAGCTAACTCTGCAGCTGCACGCAGCGCTTTATCGCTGTATTTAATTTCATGATGCGCTTCAA
This sequence comes from Oleiphilus sp. HI0079, assembly GCF_001635105.1. NCBI lineage: Bacteria > Pseudomonadati > Pseudomonadota > Gammaproteobacteria > Oceanospirillales > Oleiphilaceae > Oleiphilus > Oleiphilus sp. HI0079. The sequence continues at coordinate 26,915 of NZ_LWFT01000828.1, read as the reverse complement.
ACTGAGGCTTAAGACCCTTCAAAATCTGGATTGTATCTTCGACATTAGGTTCATTTACATCAATCTTCTGAAAACGGCGTGCAAGTGCACTGTCTTTCTCAAATATGCCACGAAACTCTGTGAACGTTGTCGAACCTATACAGCGAACCTCTCCGGAGCTAAGCAGGGGCTTCAGTAAGTTTGACGCATCCATTACGCCACCAGAAGCAGATCCGGCACCAATGATGGTGTGGATTTCATCAATAAAAAGGATGGCGTGATCACGCTTCTTCAGCTCCGCAAGCAATGCTTTGAAACGTTTTTCAAAGTCACCGCGATATTTCGTTCCTGCCAGAAGCGCCCCTAAATCAAGCGAGAACACTTCCGCATCAGCGATCACATCTGGCACTTCTTTTTCGACGATTTTCTTCGCTAACCCTTCTGCAATGGCAGTCTTACCTACACCAGCCTCGCCAACTAAAAGAGGGTTATTTTTTCGGCGGCGGGATAAAATTTGGATTACGCGCTCAACCTCATGTTCACGACCGATAAGCGGATCGATACGGCCCTGAGATGCCACATCGTTTAAATTCGCGGCATAGCTTTCAAGAGGATTGCTCTGAGTTCCGCCTTCAGCGGCTTCTTCGCTCATTTCCGCATCGGAGCTTTGGTCTTCAATCTGACCCGGAACCTTTGAAATGCCATGAGAGATAAAGTTAACCACATCGATACGCGCAACGTTTTGCTTCTTCAACACATATACGGCTTGGCTTTCTTGTTCACTAAAAATTGCGACGAGGACGTTAGCGCCCGTTACTTCTTTTTTGCCAGAGGACTGAACGTGAAAGACCGCGCGCTGAAGCACACGCTGAAACCCAAGCGTAGGCTGCGTCTCGCGCTCATCGTCAGCACTTGGAATCAAAGGCGTGGTTGAATCAACAAATTCAGTAAGCTCCTGACGGAGGGCTGGCAACTCGACACCACATGCGCCCAAAACCTTCAAAGCCGCATCGTTGTCCAGCAGCGCTAAAAGCAAGTGCTCAACCGTCATGAACTCATGACGTTTCTCACGCGCATTTTTGAACGCATCATTTAAGGTAAGCTCTAAATCTTTGCTTAGCATAGTTGTTCCCCGATCAGTCCAGGTTAATCTAGCTTCTGAATTTCACACAAAAGCGGATGGTCGCACTCAGCCGAATATTCGTTTACTTGTGCAACCTTTGTTTCTGCAATATCCCTTGAATAAACGCCACAAACAGCTTTTCCTTGCGTATGCACTGCCATCATCACTTGCGTCGCTTTCTCTTCATTCATTGCGAAAAATCGAACCAGCACCTCAACAACGAAGTGCATAGGAGTGAAGTCATCATTCAACATCACAACCTGGTACATCGATGGCCGTTTCAGTGCCGTTTTCTCTGGCACCAGAAGTAGACCGTCATCCTGATTCGGTTGGCTCGGGTCCGTGTTTGAGCCCTGATTCAATACTAGTCGACAATAGTTCAATTTACTCACTACCCGAAACGTTTTTTTACACAATTATGTAAATGGGTATGGCTTGGTACTTTTTCAATACGCAACAGCCAACCTAACTGGCTCACTTTCCAAAAATGAGTAGTCCACCCACTGATTTAAAGCACAGTTTGCATCAGAGCGCTAAGGCTTCTGATTAAATTTGTGAAATTCTTAAAAACGTTTTGTGCTGGCAATCAATTTTTTCAAGTAAAAAGCTTGACTCTGGCTAGTTTCCGACCAGAATTAACACGTTGTAACAAAATTCTCGTTATAGCTTACGAATAAAAATAAAACATTGCAGAGTTTCATGTACGGAAAGGAAGTAGAGCTTTGCAAAAGACGACACGGGAGTCAGATATGTTCCAAGGTAAAGTAAAGTGGTTTAACAATGCCAAAGGGTATGGCTTTATTGTTGAGGACGGTTGTACCGAAGATCTCTTCGCACACTTTTCATCCATTCAAATGGAAGGCTACAAAACTCTAAAAGCTGGACAAAGCGTGATGTTCGATAAACAGCCGAGCAACAAAGGAGTGCATGCCGTCAACATAAGCGCCGCTGATACCGACTTGCCGAATAGTCAGAATGCCATCGACAGCGAGGTAATCTCTGTCAATGAACAAGAAGCACCGAAAGTGGCCGCTACTGAATCAAATCAAGAGCACGCGCCACAAGAATCGAAAGTTCCGGTAATCTAGCGCGTCGATACATTCAGCAGTCATATTTGCTTGATTTTGAAGTCATTGAACTAGCTCGTGCAAGTGCACGAGCTTTTGCATGCTGTTAAACTCTCCCTTCCAGATTTGAGTTTAAACATGGCAGCAACGCTTCTCTTCAACAAACCATTCAATGTATTGTCTCAATTCACTGACAGTGAAGGCCGACAAACTCTCGCAGACTTTATCTCCCAAAAGGATTTTTACCCCGCAGGACGTCTTGACTATGATTCCGAAGGGCTAATGATTTTGGTAAGCGATGGGCAGTTACAAGCTCGAATATCCGACCCGAAGCACAAACTCCCAAAAACGTATTGGGTACAGGTAGAAGGGGACATCGATGCAAAGGCTCTCAATGCGCTTCAGAAAGGCGTAGAATTGAAAGATGGGCCCACCAAGCCCGCAAAGGCGCGACGCATAGATACACCCGATATCTGGGACCGAAACCCTCCTGTACGCAAACGAAAGACTGTTCCCACATCATGGCTTGAATTAACCATTACTGAGGGTAGAAATCGACAAGTTCGGCGCATGACAGCAACCGTTGGCTTTCCTACCTTACGCTTAATTCGCGTGGCAATTGGCCCATGGAAACTTGATGGTTTATCTCAGGGCGAAAGCCGCTTACAAACAATTCATTTGCCGAGCAACACAGCCTCCCCAACAAAACGTCAACAACCTAGGCGTGACACCTCCGGTCGAAACAAAGCCAACAGAGCCGCATTTGGACGACCGCAAACAGGGAAACGAGGAAACCGAATAAAATGAGTAACATTTGGACCCCGCACGCAACGGTCGCCTGCGTAGTGGAAAAGAACGGCAAGTTTTTAATGGTTGAGGAATTAAGCCACGGCCAAAGAGTTTACAATCAACCTGCGGGTCACGTTGATGAAGGCGAGTCGATTTTTGAAGCCGCTGTCAGAGAGACCTTAGAAGAAACCGCATGGCGGGTTGAACTAACGGGCCTAGTAGGCCTTTATGTTTACACAGCGCCTCAAAACGGCGTCTGCTACCACCGTTACTGTTTTTCTGCACAGGCACTGGAGCATACGAGCAATGCGTTGGATGCGGATATCTTGGCGGCCCATTGGCTAAGTTATGCTGAAATTATCTCTAAAGGAGAAAATCTCCGCAGCCCACTTGTATTAAGATGCATTGACGATGCGAGAACTCGAACTTCAGTGCCGTTAAATTTTATCTATGAGCATCCGTTCTCTAAAATTGATAGCTGAAATTTTAACCAAGGAAAGCTACAATCCGCGCTTTCTTGTAAGGCTCGCCTAATTCTTTAGAGACGAAGCTGAAGCAACGCTTTTGATTCGACCGAAAACCGCCATAACGGTCTTCGTCACAAACACAGGTATTAGATGAAACCCATAAGCGAAACACGTGTCATTGTTGGTATGTCTGGCGGCGTAGATTCCTCAGTTTCCGCACTCCTTCTGAAACAGCAAGGTTATCAAGTCGAAGGGCTGTTTATGAAGAACTGGGATGAAGACGACGGCACAGAGTACTGTACAGCGATTGCTGATCTAAACGATGCGCAACAAGTCTGTGACAAGATTGGTATCAAGCTGCACCAGGCTAATTTTGCTGCGGAGTATTGGGATAGAGTCTTCGAGTACTTTTTAGAAGAATACAAAGCAGGCCGCACACCAAACCCAGATATCTTGTGCAATAAAGAAATCAAATTTAAAGCCTTTCTTGACTATGCGCTTACCCTTGGCGCCGATTTTATTGCGACCGGACACTATGTGCGTAAGCAGCAAAATGACAACGATGCCTGGTTACTTAAAGGCCTCGACAACAATAAGGATCAAAGCTATTTCCTTTACGCTGTCGGCGGCGACAAAATTGCGAAGACCTTGTTCCCGGTTGGCGAGATAGAAAAGCCGGAAGTACGCAAACTCGCAGAACAACACGACCTTGTAACGGCCGACAAAAAGGACAGCACCGGCATCTGTTTTATCGGGGAGCGTAAATTTGCCGACTTTTTGAAGCAATATATACCGGCGCAACCGGGCAATATCGTCACCGAAAATGGCGAGGTCATCGGTAAGCATCAAGGTTTGATGTACCACACGATTGGTCAGCGGCAGGGGCTTGGTATCGGAGGCCTAAAAAATTATGACGAATCACCGTGGTATGTCGCCGAAAAGAATCTCAATGACAATACATTAGTTGTCGTGCAGGGCAAAAACCACCCTCTTTTATTTGCCAGCTCTTTGACCTGTGACCAATTAGATTGGATTAACGGAAAGCCTCAACTACCGATTCGCTGCGCGGCAAAAGTGCGTTATCGTCAAGCAGACCAAGCCTGCGAGGTACGCGCTTTAAAAGACGGCAAACTGGTGGTTCACTTTGACAAAGCGCAACGCGCGATCACACCCGGACAATCTGTTGTTTTCTATGATGCAGACCGCTGTCTTGGCGGCGGAATTATCGAAAGCACACAAAGCGAGGACTCAAATTCAGCGCTCTCATCCGCAACAAACCAACACCTAACAAAGAGCTCGTCTGACAATGCTTGATAAAAATCAGCAGCAAGCTTTGGCGCTCTGTGGCATATTCGAATGTTGCTATTTGGTAGACCAAATTGCGAGAGAGGGTCAATGCGATCTGCAAGCTCAAACAGCGATGTTTGAAACGCTGTTCGTGACAGACCCAGAAAAGGTCGAAGATATTTATGCCAGCCCTCAATTCTTGCGTGACGGACAGAAACAGCTCATCAGCGCAGTTCGAGGAGACTCAATTCAGTCTAGCGCTCAAGTACTGCGCTACGCTTTAGCACTGATGCATTTGCAGCAAAAACTCAGCAAGCGGAGCGATATGCTGTCACGCCTAAGTCAAAAAATAGAGCAGAATCAGAACCAAGTTTCGCACTTCGGTATCAATCACGAAAACGTGATATCGGGTTTAGCGAGCACATATCAAGATACGATCAGCACCTTCAATATGCGAATTCAGGTTGGTGGCCATGCACGCTATTTGCAGATCGAACACAACGCAGCAAGAATTCGCGCCTTGCTTCTTGCTGGCATTCGCTCTGCAACTCTTTGGCGCCAGTTAGGCGGTCATCGCTGGAACTTCTTATTCAGCAAAACACGAATTCGCAAGTCGGCAGAATCCCTTAATCAATGGCTAGATGTGACAGATTGAAACCCTAAGTTTCACCACCTAAACCTTTGTAGTAAAATCGCCGCCTTTCTTTTAGCAGTCAGTATGAACAGAGAACTCCCATGGAACTAAGTGCACTAACCGCAATTTCTCCCATCGATGGTCGATACGGCAGTAAAACTGTAGACCTTAGAAAGTCATTCAGTGAGTATGGCCTCATATACGCTCGCGTCACAGTTGAAGTTAGATGGCTACAGTCATTAGCGGCACACCCGGAAATTGACGAACTACCGGCGTTTTCAGATGCTGAAAATGCGTTCTTGAATGCCATCGTAACCGAGTTCAATGAAGCTGACGCTTTACGCGTCAAAGAAATTGAACGCACAACAAATCACGATGTAAAAGCCGTTGAATATCTGCTGAAAGAAAAGTTTGAAGCAAATGCGGAACAATTTCCGGCACTTGCAAAAAGCTTAGAGTTCGTCCACTTTGCCTGCACCTCAGAAGACATCAATAATCTTTCGCACGCATTGATGCTTAAATCAGGCCTTGAAGACGGTGTACTGCCAGAAATGGAGGCCATAGTCACTAAATTAACAGAGCTCGCTAAAGAGCTAGCCGAGCAATCAATGCTATCGCGCACACACGGACAAACAGCATCTCCCACTACCATGGGCAAGGAAATCGCCAACGTAGTTGCCCGTCTAAAGCGCCAGCTTAATCAAATAAAAGCGGTGAAGTTTCTCGGCAAGATCAACGGCGCCGTAGGCAACTATAACGCGCACTACTCTGCCTACCCGAACATTGACTGGCCTTCTCATGCAGAGTCTTTCGTAAGCTCCTTAGGCATTGAGTTCAATCCCTACACTACCCAGATCGAACCACATGATTACATTGCAGAGCTATTCGATGCCGTTGTTCGATTCAATACCATCCTGATCGACCTAGATCGCGATATATGGTCTTATATTTCTCTCGCTTACTTTAAGCAACGCACTGTTGCAGGCGAGGTTGGTTCATCAACCATGCCGCATAAGGTCAACCCGATCGATTTTGAAAACTCAGAGGGCAACCTCGGTATAGCAAATGCGATCATGACCCATCTCGCACAGAAACTGCCGATTTCACGTTGGCAGCGAGACCTTACAGACTCGACCGTGCTGCGAAATCTTGGCGTCGGTCTAGCTCACAGCTTAATTGCCTATCAAGCGACCATGAAAGGCCTTAACAAGCTGGAGATCAATCCTACAAAACTGGCTCAAGATCTCGACAATGCTTGGGAAGTGATGGCCGAGCCCATTCAAACTGTCATGCGTCGCTACAATATCGAACAAGCATATGAGAAGCTCAAGGCGCTCACTCGCGGTCAGGCAATCAACCAGCAAACAATGACCGAATTTGTGAACTCACTTGAGATTCCGCAAGAGGCCAAACAAATCCTTCTAGATATGACTCCTGCTTCGTATATCGGTAACGCAGTCGCTCAAGCTCGCTCGATCGACCTTTAGCCGACTCATTGCTGATGGCAAATCAAGCTCTTACGTTGCTCGGCGGACTCTCTGCCGAGCAATTTTTAGCCGATTATTGGCAACAAAAGCCGCTCCTAATTCGCGGAGCGCTGCCGCACTTCGAATCCCCTGTTACTCCTGATGACTTAGCTGGACTCAGTCTCGAAGACGATGTCGAGTCACGCATTATTATTGAGCAACGTGAAGATAAACATTGGATTCTGGAGCAAGGCCCATTCAACGAAGAGACGTTTGCACAGCTTGATAGCGCCAATTGGACGCTTCTCGTACAACAGCTTGACGCTTGGGTCCCGCAGGTTCAAACATTAAAAAGACAATTTAACTTTATTCCGGACTGGCGTGTTGATGACGTAATGGCTTCGTATGCCCCGAAAGGAGGTAGCGTAGGCCCCCACTTCGATTTTTATGATGTTTTTTTGGTTCAAGCGTATGGCAGCCGCAAGTGGAAACTCGGGCAATGGTGCGACCAAAACACGGCAACCAGAAATGATACCCAGCTGAGCATACTGAAAGACTTCAAGACCAATGACGAATGGGTACTGCACCCTGGCGATATCTTATATGTACCTCCAAGGCTCGCTCATTTCGGCGTTGCCGAGAACGATTGCATTACGCTCTCTGTAGGATTTCGTGCACCACGCAAACTGGAGCTACTAAGCAGTTTTACCCACTACATTTGTGAGCAAGAGAGCGCTGCAGAGAACAGCTTTTTTAGTGATCCCAAACGAAAGCGTGCAAATAATCCCGCCGCATTGGAAAAACAAGACCGCGAAGCACTTAAAAAACTGCTGCTTAGTGCGATTGAAAGTGACCAAGCCTTTGATCGCTGGCTAGGTGAATATCTGTCAGAGCCTAAAAATTCCGCGATACTTATTCCTGACGAAGGACTTATCGACGCGCATCAAATAGCCGAGCAGATTTATCAGGCTGAGATGATTTATAAGAATGAAGGCTCTCGCTTCCTTTATATCGAACAGAATAATGCCGTCATACTATTCACTGATGGGTGCAGTACCGAGCTCGATTTAGAGCATTTAACATTTGTTCAATACTTATGCTCAGAAGATGAATATGACGCACAGACTCTGTTAACCTTCTGCAATAAAGTGGAAACCAAAGAGCTCGTTGCTATGCTTCTAAAAAATGGCAGCATTCAAGTAGAACAAGCCGCATAACAACCTAGGGTGAGACGGAGCCGAGCTATGGTCTCTGTAAATATAAACTACATCAGCTCCGGCGCACTGCCGCCGGAAGTACGCCGACAAATCGAAGAGTTGGCAGGCACGCGAATTATGCACGGCTCGCAGCTGTGTATTGCGATGCTCGGTGATCGCTTACTAGGCGCTGCAAGCGCCCGCCCGGCTGAACGTTTTGCACGTATCGATTTTCTGCATGTTTCCCAACGCCATATTTCCACACGCTTAGCCGAGATTCTTTTAAGCCATTTGCTCAAGCAACTGCACAAAGCGGGCGTTAACGAAGTTTCTACGGCAGCGACTCCCATCTATACCAAGGTGTTTTTAGATGCGGGTTTTATGGAAGAAAATATCACCATCCCCGGCATGCATTCCAGCAGCGACCTTACTGAATTGATTCAACCGAATCTGGAATCTCTACAACCCCGCTTTAGATTAATTGGAGATGCTCCTCTGAAAGATAGTAACGGCGCTCCGCCAGAGCCATCAGAAGAAGCGAAACGCAGCATCCGTTTCGATACGATGGCTTCGTATAGAGAGCTTTGCCGCATGATATTGACCAACTCGCAGCGAAAAGTCTTCATGCTTTGCGAGAACCTCGATGACCCGATTCTGAATGACAAAACAGTGGTAAGCCATATTCAAGACCTCGTGCTCCATAGCCGGCAAGTAGAAATTCGACTCCTTCTCGAAAATGATCGCCACCGTCCTCAAGGTCACAGTCCTATTTTGGATCTTGCGCACCGTCTCTCGAGCTTTGTCAGCATACGCCGGATCCATGACAGGCGCATAGCACCAAAAGAGTGGCTTTATCTAGCTGATGATGCTCACGCCGTTGTAAGAAAGAGAGAGCATGGATTTAAAGGCCAGGCGCATCTAGACAGCTTGCTCACCCTGCAGCGACTCAGTTATCAATACGAAAATCTATGGCAGCACTCAATCCCCTCCTCTGAATTGCGTCGCCTCGCCATTTAGCGAACAAGACAGGTCCTCAGACACACAAATTCTAAGTAGACTCTAAGCCGATAAGATGACCCTAGCTAAAACGAAAAAACCGCGCATCTCTATGAGAGATGCGCGGTTTTTATTGTTGGGCAGTGCTAACTTATTGCGCTGCTTTAAACTTCAAACGATATGCGTGAAGTAGAGGCTCAGTGTAACCACTAGGTTGCTCTTTGCCTTTGAAAATCAAGTCCGAAGCCGCCTGAAACGCAATGCTGTTAAAGTCTGGAGCCATATTAATGTAAGCTGGATCACCCGCATTCTGACCATCAACAATGGCAGCCATACGCTGCAAGCTAGCTTCAACCTGCTCCTTCGTGCAAACACCATGCTCCAACCAATTCGCAACGTGCTGAGAAGAAATACGCAAAGTTGCGCGATCTTCCATTAAGCCTACGTTGTTGATATCAGGCACTTTTGAACAACCAACGCCTTGATCAACCCAACGAACAACATAGCCAAGAATACCCTGACAGTTGTTGTCTAACTCGTTCTGGATCTGTTCCGCAGTCAATGCGTCTTTTTGATCCTGAGTCATTAGAGGAATACTCAAGATGTCATCAACATTCGCGTGAGTACGAGACTTAAGCTCGTTTTGAACCGCAAATACATCCACTTGGTGATAGTGAATTGCATGGAGAGCCGCCGCTGTTGGTGAAGGAACCCAAGCCGTGTTAGCTCCCGCTTTAGGGTGACCTACTTTCTGCTCCATCATCAGACCCAACTCATCAGGGATCGGCCACATGCCTTTACCAATTTGAGCACGACCCTGCAGACCAGTCTCTAGTCCGGTATCCACGTTCCAGTCTTCATAAGCACCAATCCACGTCTGTTGCTTCATCGAAGTCTTCGGAACAAAAGGACCAGCTAGCATTGAGGTATGGATCTCATCTCCCGTGCGATCAAGGAAGCCAGTATTAATGAAGACAACACGATCTTTCGCCGAACGAATACACTCTTTGAGATTAACAGTGGTGCGACGCTCTTCGTCCATGATGCCCATCTTCATTGTGAAACGAGGCAGGCCGAGTGCGTCTTCGACGCGTCCGAATAATTCGTTTGCAAATGCAACCTCTTCAGGACCATGCATTTTTGGCTTAACGATGTTCACCGAACCGGTTGTCGAGTTCTTGAACGGGCTGTTGCCTTTCAAGTCATGGATAGCAATCAATGCCGTGATCACACCGTCCATGATGCCCTCAGGAATCTCGGAACCGTCTTCCAAAAGAACGGCTGGATTCGTCATCAAGTGACCAACGTTACGGACAAACAGCATTGAACGGCCTTTCAAAGAAAAGATCTTGCCATCAGCGCCAGTGAACTCTCGATCTGGATTCATCACTCTCGTAAAGGTTTTACCACCTTTGGAAACCTCTTCAGAAAGATCGCCTTTCATCAACCCTAACCAGTTTCCGTAAGTTGTAACCTTATCTTCTGCATCAACGGCGGCAACGGAATCTTCGCAGTCCATGATGGTCGTCAAAGCGGCTTCCATAATAAGATCTTTAATGCCGGCTGCATCTGTTGATCCAACAGGGCTGTTCGCATCAAATACAATCTCAATATGCAAGCCATTGTTCTTGATCAAGATGGACTTCGGCGCAGCAACATCACCGGTATAACCGACAAACTTGCTCTCATCTTTTAGGCCAGAAGTAGCGCCGTCAGCCAACGTGACCACAAGCTTGCCAGATTCAATAGCGTAGCCGCTAGAACCGACATGTGAGCCGCTAGCAAGCGGAGCGGCTGTATCTAAAACGCCACGCGCATACGCGATAACCTTGTCGCCACGCACTTTATTGTATGCACCAGCACGCTCTGCACCGCCGTCTTCAGAAATAACCGTTGAGCCATACAGTGCATCGTAAAGAGAACCCCAACGAGCGTTGGAAGCATTCAATGCGAAACGTGCATTCATTACAGGGACCACCAACTGCGGTCCCGCCATCTCAGCAATCTCTGGTTCTACGTTGGCCGTCGATGCTTCAAAGTCTGCACCCTCTTCTACGAGGTAGCCAATGTCCTTCAAGAAAGCTTTGTACTCTGCAAAATCCAGATCCTGCCCTTGGCGATCAGCATGAAAGGCATCAATCTTTGCCTGAATGTCATCACGCTTAGCTAGTAACTCCCGGTTACGCGGAGCAAGTTCATTGGCAATAGCACTAAAGCCAGACCAAAATGCTTCTTGGTCTACGCCCGTGCCTGGGATTGCTTTGTCGTTTACGAAATCGAATAGCTCTTTTGCGACCTGCAGGCCAGCAGCTTGAACGCGTTCTGTCATTGTTAAATCAGCCTCAACGCTAAAATAGTTACTTACTGAATTTGCCTGACAAGCGCCTAAAAAGCGCATCAGACTCGACTAAAAAGGGGCGCAAATAGTACATGAAAACAGCTCAAATCCCAACCATCCAACAGGGCATCAGCTATTCATGGATTGAATACTCAACGTAACAAACGAGGACACCGCTATGCGCGCTTTTCAAACAATATTGAATACCTTGACTATACTGAATAAAAAACAACCATTTACAGCTAAAACTTAGAGACGAATCTATGTCCGTAGTAGCAGTCACGATCGCGGTAGGAAGCCTGGTATGCGCAGGAATCGCGCTCATCGTATTTGTTCAAGCTCGCGAGAAAGCCCGCATGGAACGTTTGCGTCTAGCAACCACGCTACAAGAGCGCTACAACAATATTCAGCTCATTCTCTCCGATATGCCGCCCCAATACATGGACAACATGCTGCGCGTAATCCTTCGAGAGCAATCTATCTATGCCATCAAGGAGCTGGGAAAAGTCAAGCCGTCAGCAAAGCACGCCGAATATATTGCTGAAGACGAACAAAAAATTCAGGAGATAAAACAAAACTCACCAAGCTTCCCCGCGATAAAACTTGATAGCACGGAAAAAGCCAGAGAAGTGAGGGTTCTGCTTCAAAATCTCTACAAGCTTTTGCACCTTTGGCAACGAAAGGCACTCATTTCTCCCGAGCAGGCGCAGCAATATATGGCCCACGTCGGGTTCTTGGCGAGACAGTCAAAAGCGGATCTTTTCTCGGAAAAGGCCAGACAGGCCGCAAATTCAGGGAAACCCCGCGTCGCGATTCACAATTATCACAGCGCAATAGAAACACTAAAAGATGTCGCAAACCATCCGGAGGCAGCCAAAAATATTCAAAGCTACAGAGAGCAGATGGCATCGCTGAACAAAATCGCAGATCGACGCTCAGAGGAACTAAAACAGAAAAACCAAGAGAAAATTGAAAGCAATGAAGACTGGGACGACTTCCTCACGCCACAAGATGAGTGGAAAAAGAAAAACAATTACGACGATTAGCCAACAAAAGCTCCAGGAAACCCCCTTAAATGCAACTTTGGCGGGAAGACCCGCCAAAACACCTTCGCTGAAATGATCGATTAAGCGATCAGCTTGGCAACGTCTTTCTCAATGTCTTTAGGCTCCGTGTTCGGCGCATAACGTTTGAGCACCTTGCCCTCACCATCAACTAGAAACTTAGTAAAGTTCCATTTAATTTTCTCAGAGCCTAAAACACCTTTCGCTTCAGATTTGAGAAACTGATACAAAGGATGTGTACCCGGACCATTCACATCAATTTTGCTGAACATCGGGAAAGTGACGCCGTAGTTCAACTCGCAAAACTCACTGATCTGAGCATCAGAGCCTGGATCTTGGCTTAAAAACTGGTTGCATGGAAAGCCCAAGATCTCGAGACCTTGATCTTTGTGCTTCTCATACAAACTCTCCAAGCCTTTAAACTGAGGAGTAAAACCGCATTTGCTCGCTGTATTCACAATCAGAAGAACCTTGCCTTTAAAGTCTTCTAATTTCTTGCTTTCACCCTTAATCGTGGTGACTTCAATATCGTAAATCGCACTCATTAACTGTCCTTATAGAGGTTGCATTGTCGAATGATAGAAAGAAGTTACGCTCTTCGGAGCTTATCCGATTCGATCAAACAATGACAGCGAGGTAATCCTGTTAAAAGAGGAGTACGCCGCATCAAGACTAAACTGCTGTAACGAGAGAAGACTAATCGCTTCGGCGTAATCCACAGACTCTAATTTACCAAGCGCTTCTTGAGTAATAATCTCTGAATCTTTCAGTTGCTCAAGACCGGTTTCCAAAGTGTTCAACCGTGCACCAAGCTGGCCTCGTGCGTCGAGTACGGATGTAAACGCGAAATCCAAATTGGCAAGAGTTGACTCAAGCAACTCATCAAAACTACCTCTACCCTCAGGTGTTGCCGAGAAGTTCCGCAAACCATAGATGAACTTTTCTGTGGTTCTGAGCAAGCCTTGTTTTTCTGATGATTCGATCGAAAAAGTGTCTCCTGTAACCGGAGCACCGCTGATCTCAAACTGAACACCTTGAGCCTGAATAGGGCCATTTGGTTGGTAAGCCACATTTGACTGCAATACAAAGCCTGAAGACTTTTCCTTAATGTTAAAGGTTGTGGGGCTAGTAAACTCCACCACTAAATCTTCAGGGTAAAACGCATCATAGAGCTCCTGATCAATCACCTGACCAACAGAGATTGTTGCAGGAGGGTTAGCTTGGTTAGCCTCGCCCGCCTGAGTATAAAATGTATTGGTATAGGCCGGCATATCTTCAAACAGTTCCTGCCCATTTAAGGTTGTTTGGATACGCACAGAGCTTTCGATCTGAACAAACCGAACACCTTCATCACCCTGATAACGATAAGATCCAGACTCATTTTTCTCAAACGGCTGCGTACCACCCTGAAATCCGCTAAACACGTACTCGCCACTCGCGTCACGCGCATTCAATAAGCCCGCTAACTGATCAAGGCGCTGTTCGATTTCAGAGGCAATCGAACCAAGATCATCTTTGGAAAGTCCACCGTTACCCGAAGAAACCGCCAAGGTTCGAATACGTTCTATGACATCACTGATACCACCAAGTCGGTCATCTTGTAGTGACAAACGCCCCTCTGCCAACTCAACGTTGCGCTGAAACTGAGTATTGATAGCTATTTCCTGATTTAGCTCAAGAATTCGAGTCGATGCGACGGGGTCGTCCGCAGGCGTGAGAACCCGCTTGCCCGTTGCCAGTTGTTCTTGGGTTTTTTGCTGTTGCGCAGTCACATCCTGTATTGATGAAATACCACGCTCAAAAATTTGTATGGTAGAGATTCTCATGTCTTACTCCATCACTCCATGCGACACTAACGGAAAGCACCCAGCAAGGTATCGAACAGATCCCTCGCGACCGACACAACCTGAGCGGAGGCATTATACGCCGCCTGAAATTGCACAAGCTTTCCGGCCTCTTCATCGAGATTTACCGCAGAGATTGAATCACGCATATTATTTGTTTGAATCAGCAATGCCTGCGCTGACTCACTTTCAAGACGAGCTCTGTTGGTCACCGTTCCGATCTTTTCAACAACCTGCGAATACGATTCGCCATAGGAAACTGAACCCTGGACTAAGTTTTCAAATTCCAGTGAAGACATTGCCAAGGCATTTCGGTTATCCGACACGCCGTCCGTGTTGTACTCGATATTAAACTCATCACCCTTGCGCGCCTGCCCCTGAATATCAAAGGTAAAGCCTCGATAGGTTGATTGGGATGTCGGTGCCAATTCAAACAACGTAGAAACATTGCTCGTAAACGAAACCCCATCAACCATTCTGACATCAATGGCACCACCAACGGCAATACCTTGCCCTGCATTCACCGTTTGCGTTGCTAAAACCGGAGCGCCCGGGGTATAGGGATCGACTCTACTTACATCGACACTGTCGCCCACACCTGTCACTTCAACAACGATATCTTCACCCGTAAGCGCCCTTAGATCGACAGACGTCCCGTCACTCACCGCAACGATCGACAAGCCTTGAAGCGCCGCGTTGTCATTGATGGCTTTCGCAACCTCTACAGGCTCATACAGTGCAGGCGGATTCACCGTAATCGTCTCACCATTAATAACAAGTCCTAACGGAGTCGGGTCTCCATCATCCGTAAAATTCGATAGCCTCGCCATCGTATAGGCTGTCGCCTCAACGCCCTCGATGGAGGTAATGTCACTCGCTGCATCTTTGGCAGATGCGTTAGCTGCGATATTCAGGCTTTGCGATGTGACAATACCTGTTTCCGCATCTCGTATCTGGAAAGAGAGCGTCTGTGCACCATAGCCATTTGTATAAGGACCCGCTCCCGGAGCAGGCAGAGTTAAAGTATCCGCACCACTTGCCGTAACGAGTGTCGCCCCCGGGTCAGAAGTAAACAGCGTATTGCTTAAACCTTGAGAGAAAAACTGATTATTAATCGGAGGAGACAATGGCTGAGGGTCAGCCGGATTGCTGTTATCCAGCACCTCATAATAATCATCGGTAATGAAGCGAACCAACAGCGGCGGTGTCAGCTCACCGTCGACCTCAAAAGCGGGTAAGGGCTGATTAGTAATTGGGCTATTTACATCCAGCATTTCGCCAAGGCTAATCTGCGCTGAACCAATATTACCCAAACTACTGCGCGCACGAACCGGTGCCGCTAGAGCGATCTCTTCAACACGATCAACCTCTTGTTTGATGTCGATCGCCCCGGATTGCGTTGGTAAAATCGAGAACTTATCACCGACTTTGTATGTACCGCCGTCAAAGGTTAATTGAAAGCCATCAATGGTCACCCGGCTCGGAAAAACATTCGACAGCGTCGATTTGTATACCGTTTCATCAGTTCCTTTGTTGACGATGATGTAGTCAGAATCGGCCGGCCCTTCAAAACGCAGCTCATAGTTATCCGTCGTTAATTGCGCTACATCCGTAATGGTCACCGACAAAGACTGATCATAGGGTGGCTGGTTGAGCGAATTCGATATCACTCTGGAACGCGCAACCTCTGGATCGTTGATATCCGAAAAATAGAGCCCCCCAAGATTGTTCTCTAAATCCATGCCGACTTCATGCTGCTTATTCATGGTGTCGGCAAGAGTAATCGCAATACGCCCTATCGCGTTGATCGTCGATGACAGATCACCATCACGAAAAGACAGCGCACCGCCGATGGACCCTCCCGTCAAACTATCGGTTATGTTTTGCTCGATGCCTGAGCTCACCAACGCGACATCAATAAGACGCCCGTCCTCCGGATTACGGACAGCCCTTAATTCTGAAGCTTCCGTCCCAAGAACCAGTGGCTGGCCTTTGCCAAGATAGACATTCACAGTCCCGTTCGATGTATTCTCAACAACCTGGAGAGAGACGTATTCTGAGAGTTCACGCAGTAATTCGTCGCGCTCATCCAAAAGCTGATTTGGCTGCTGTCCTGCCCCACCCGTGCTGCTTGCCAGAGCAATCGCAGAATTCGCTTCGGCGAGCCCTTTTGCAAGTGCATTAACTGAGGAGGTATCCGCTTCAATTTGCTGGTTGATGCCAGAGATCACACTTTCTAGCCGCTCAGAAAGCGATTGAAAACGTGCCACCAAACCCTCGGTTTGTGTCAAAAGTAACTGTCTTTGAGGAATCGATGTTGGATCCTCAGCAGCACCTGAAAGCGCCTCAAAGAAGCGGCTCATCGATGGCGTTAAGCCGGTAGAGGTGCTAGCCAACAAATTATCTATCACCGACGCTTGCTCAAGAACCGCTTCACGCTCTTGATAAATCGACGTATCGGTTCTTAGCTGCTCGGTAATATACGATGAGGTAATGCGACGAATGGCATCAACCGTAGAGCCCTGCCCAACATAGCCTCCGCCCGTTTGCAGAGCTGGCTTATCGACAATAATGGCTTCTTGTCGACTATAGCCGGGCGTATTGATATTCGCGACATTATTGCCGGTAACCGAGAGCGCAACCTGATGCGTTTTAAGACCGCTTACACCAATATTAATCAAATCAGCCATGATTACTGTTCCTCCGTGAATGAGGAGGTAGACAAGTCAATATCAGACAAACGGCTGTGCATGATGCGACCCAGTTTATCGGCATATTGAGGGTCTGTCGCATAACCAGAGTCTTGCAGGGCTCGCGCAAATTCAATCGGTTTCTCTCGCACTGTCAAAGCCTCTTCATAACGAGGGTTGCCCTGCAAAAACTGCGCATAGTCTTGGAAACTTTCTTCAAACGAGCCATAAGCACGAAACGCATCACGTTGTTTCACCGCAACCCCTTGATGGAATTCTGTGGTCACAATGTCTGCCTGCTCTCCCTGCCAATTCCCACTCGCCTTAATGCCAAACAAATTAAAGCTCGGCGAACCATCGCCCTTCAAAATAGGCTTCTGGCCCCAACCTGTTTCTAGGGCCGATTGCGCAAGCATGAGGCGCGCGGATATGCCAGTTTGTGCTTCGACTTTAGAGGCAATAGGCGCTAGCGCCTCAACAAATTGTTCTGGTGAAGAAAACGCTGTGATCGGTGTCGCTGCGACGTGTTGCTCTTCAGGAATCCGCGCTATTGAATCTTCAATATCTAGCACTTGATCTACCTCATCCATCGCATCACCCAATCTAGCGACGTTCAAGCGCGGGAAGTCCTTTCGTTCATAAGTAGACATGTCTGCCATGCTGAGTGCTTGTTCTAGACCTGACTCCTGCTTCAAACCTTTATTTTCCAACAACTGACGTTCAATCACCTTCGCAAGTCCGATGCCTCCATCGCCAGCACCAGCCAAAGAAACAGAGATCTGCGAATCAAACATTTCCTGATAAAACTCGGTGTCGTTACTTGAGAGGATATTCCCCTCGGAGAACGTCTTGTTCGCGTCTCGCATCGATTTCAGCATCATGGATATAAACATCGACTCAAACTGTTCGGCGACGGCCTTGATGCCTTCACGACTGTCCTTGTGCCTTGCAGATTTTAAATTCTGCAGAGCGTTCAGGTCGTTATAGTTTGAAACATCTGGTGTCTGAATCATTTAGATCACCACTAGATCCGCTTTCAATGCTCCAGCCTGCTTAAGAGCCTCTAGCACGGCCATAATATCGCCCGGAGCAGCACCAACCCGATTCACTGCCTGCACGATCTCACTCAGCGTTGTCGCTGGGCCAAACTCAAACATGCGCCCATTCTCTTGCTCAATACTCACTTCAGAGCGAGGCACGACAACCGTTTCACCGTCAGCAAAGGCGTTTGGCTGACTAACCTCTGGCTCTTCGTTTATGGTCACGGTCAAACTACCATGCGTAACTGCCGCAGGCAGAACACGAACATTCTGACCAACAACGATCGTACCCGTTCGGGAATTAATGATGACGCGTGCAGGCGCCTCGCCCGGTTGGACATTCAAATTCTCAAGCATCGATAAGTAAGAGACGCGTTGCGCAGAGTCGCGAGGAGCACGCACAATTATAGAAGCACCATCCTGAGCGTAAGCCGTACCAGGACCAAGCATGTCGTTGATTTGCTGAGAGACATTCATCGCTGTTGTGAAATCAGGATTATGCAAATTAAAAGTAATGCTGTCGCCCTGACTAAAAGGACTTGGAATTGAACGCTCTACGGTGGCGCCGTTCGGAATACGGCCAACACTCGGCACATTGACGGTAATCGATGATCCGTCACTGCCTTCTGCACCAAAGCCGCCAACAACAAGGCTACCCTGTGAGATCGCATAGATTCGTCCATCCGCACCCTTAAGAGGCGTCATCAATAGGGAGCCACCGCGCAGACTTTTAGAATCACCAAGACTTGAAACGGTGATATCAATTTTTTGGCCAGGTTTCGCGAAGGCAGGCAAATCCGCATGCACAGCGACAGCGGCAATGTTCTTAGATTTCGGGTCGACGCCTGGAGGGATCGTGATGCCGAACTGATTCATCAGATTCCGAAAGGTCTGGCTCGTAAAGGGCGTTTTATCACCGGTCCCATCCAAACCAACGACCAAGCCATATCCGATGAGCTGGTTACTTCGAACCCCTTCAATGCCAGCAATATCTTTTAAACGATCTGCATGCGCTGGAGAGATCAACCAAACACTTAACACCACGAGTGCAATGGCACTGATTAAGAAAGAAAATCGTCTCAACATAAGGTACTCCCGGCTACAAAGGCCACCACTCGCTGTTGAAGAAGCGCGTCAACCAACCTTGACGATTCACCTGATCAAACTCACCCGTTCCGCCATAAGCGATCCGCGCGTTCGCGATCTTGGAAGATGAAATCGTGTTGTCGACCCCGATGTCCTCAGGACGAATCAAGCCTGTAAGACGAATAAACTCATCCCCTTGATTCAGGCTCAACCACTTCTCGCCCTGCACGCGAAGCAAGCCGTTGGGATAAACTTCAGCAACCGTCACGGAGATACTGCCCGCGAGGCTATTGCTTTGCCCAGACTCCGCAGTGCCCTCGAAAGATCGTTCAAAAGAGGGATCCGTGAGCAAGCTCATGCCTTTATAGTTGATGGTATTACCCAGAATATTGGCCTCATTGAAATCCACCTCATCATCCTTGTCGTACGTCGTTTCCGCTTGTTTGGTGGCGCGCGTCGACTCTTGAAGATTCACCGTAAGGATGTCGCCGACGTTAATGGCAACCTGATCACCATACACACTGAACTGACGATTAGACTGATAGATACTGCCTGTGATTGGCTCACCCATCATCAGGCTTTGTGCTGGAATCGGGGCATAACGCGGATCATCGGGCACGGGTTGTTCACGCGTGAGCGCTGCGCAACCGCTCATAGCAACAAGCAAAGAGGCAATAACGAGCCGCGAAGCTATATGAAAATAGCGCGATGTAAGCTCAAGATAAATACGACGCATCGTTCTACGCTCACCCAAACCTGTTAAACGTTCTGCGAAATAAATTGCAGCATTTGATCCGCAGTCGAAACCACCTTTGAGTTCATCTCGTAGGCTCGCTGCGTTGTAATCATGTTGACCAACTCGGTCACAACATCGACATTGGATGTTTCAAGCATGCCCTGACTAATCGAGCCAATGCCGTCTAGGCCGGGCGTTCCTGCGATTGGGTCACCACTTGCCTCGGTTTCGCGGAACAAGTTATTACCAATCGCCTTAAGGCCCTGAGGATTAATGAAGTCTACGAGATCAATCTGCCCAAGGTTTTGAAGTGCTGTATCGCCAACAATGGTTCCGGTCACAACACCGTCCTCACCGATCGTCAGCTCATTGATTCCCTCTGGAATGGTAATAGCAGGTTCGAGAAGGTGACCATTTGCGGTAACAACTTCACCGTCCGAATTGATTTGAAAACGACCATCTCGCGTATATCCGGTGGTGCCATCTGGCAACGCAATCTGAAACATCCCTCGACCTGAAATAGCCATATCGAGAGGACGCTCGGTGACTTGCATCGAACCTTGGCTGAATTCCTTCACCGTGCCAACAACACGAACACCTGTGCCCAGCTGAAGCCCTGAAGGCAACTGCGAGTCTTGCGAAGTCAACCCGCCTGGGTCGCGCTTAATTTGATAGAGGAGATCCTGAAATACCGCATCGTCTCGCTTAAAACCTACGGTGCCGACATTTGCCAGATTGTTGGAAATGGTAGATAGCTTGGTGTCTTGTGCACTTAAGCCTGTCTGACTGACATATAGAGCTGGATGCATACTTCTCTCCTGTAAAGTTCAAATTGGGAACCGATAACCGGTCCAATTTGATGCTTCGAGAGCTGCAACTTTATGCCGCTCTACGACGCTTAATTGACCTTACTAGGAGAATTGCAACAACCGTGCCGAGGCTTCGCTATTTTGATCAGCCTGACCCATTAATTTGACCTGAAGCTCGTACTGGCGAGACAGGGAAAGAATTTCCGTTAATGCAGAAACGGCGTTGACATTTGAACCTTCCAAAAAACCGGATTCAACACGCACATTTTCGTCGAGCTCTGGCAACGGATTGCCATCTTTGACATAAAGTAGACCATCGCCCCGCTTCTCGAGCGTCGCTGGGTCCGGGTTGACCAATCGCACACGATCAACCTGAGCAATCACACCATCTCCACCTAACGGCAACACAGATATAACGCCATCAGCGCCAACCTCTACACTGACCGAGGGAGGAATAGCGATCGGGCCGCCTTCACCCAAGACCTGTAAGCCTGCGCCAGTTCGAAGCTGACCATTTACATCAATCTGCAAGTCGCCTGCACGCGTGAACGCCTCTTCACCATCCGGAGATTGCACTGCAATCCACCCTTCGCCACTGAGCGCAATATCTAAAGGATTACCCGTTTCACGCATTGGGCCTTGCTCAAAACGTGTCGCGGGTCGCTCGGTAAGGGCATACGCTCTCGTTGGGTGATGCTCACCATAAACAGGCATTGCTCTCGCTTGCGCAAAATCCTCTTTAAACCCGGTCGTATTTAAATTCGCCAAGTTATTCGAGTGCGCACGCTGAGCATACATATTCTGTTTGGCACCACTCATTGCAATGTAAAGCGCTTTATCCACTTACCTTCTCCTGCCGGATTCGCTATTAAATATTCAGAATGGTCTGCTGAATTGTGTCGGATGTTTCAATGGTCTTTGAATTAGCCTGATAGTTACGTTGAGCAACAATCAATGCCACCAACTCTTGAGACAAATCGACGTTCGATGACTCTGTGGCCGACGCGGTAAGCACACCCAGAGAAGCGGTTCCCGGAGCACCAACAACAGCATCACCAGAGGTAAATGTTTCAATCCAAACACTCTCCCCGATAGGGGCCAAACCTTCTTTATCTCGGAAATTCGCCAAAGCCACCTGACCAAGCACTTGCGCCTCGCCATTGGAGAAACGCGAAAGAATGACACCATCACCCTCAACATCCAGACCAACCAACCGACCCGTCGTGTAGCCATTTTGCGATAAATCATTGACTGCAAAAGGGCTACCGAACTGAGTTAACTCTGAAATATCAATCTCGAAGTTAGAGCTAGTAGGAGGAAAATCGATCGGTAACACACCACCATCAACAACGTTAAGTGGCAAGGTTGCACCATTTGGATTTCCCTCTTCATCAAGAGGAATCCAGTTAGAAATCAATACGTCGTCTGTAAGCGTTTCATTGAGCGTACCGTCGCCATTGAAGACAACATTGAATGTTGCTCGCGATGGGTCGGTACCAATCAACGGATCGCCGACATCTGTGTCATCAATCAATACATGCATTTGCCATGTGCTCTGCTCTTGAGCCACATTCGATGGCTGAGGCTGCTTCACAAAGTAAAGCTCGAGCACATGTGAGTTACCAAGGCTGTCGTAAATCTTGGTCGAGGTCGCGTGGTTATACGTACCGGCATCTACTGGATCAAAGGCGTTGTTCACAAAAGGCTGACCAACGGTCGAGCCGACAATTTCACCCGTACCCGAGCTAAATGCGTAGTTATCATCAAGAATAAACTCAACCACACCACCAACAGTTGCCGTCGTGCCACCACCAACGGCTAAAGATTGCGCAGCACCCGCACTCCCCTGTACATCGAAGGCATCAGGCGCGGTGCCAGCAATTGCAAACCGCAAATCTTCACCTTGGTCTTGAATAATTTCTAGATCATTGCCATTCAATACGGCGGTCGTGCCCACCAAGGCCGAAGAGTTAATTTGCTGGCCGATATCGGCTAACTGCTCGCCCGCGGTTAAGGTTGGATCTGTCGGCTGGAATACCACTCCATTGACAGAAATAGTCATGGTTTGCGACGCGTTGTTCCAACTTGCCTCTGTAATATTTACCGAGGTTCGCGCCGACGCGTTGACCCCTGACAGAGCACTAAATCTGTCCGCTATTGCGCGCGCACTTTCATCCACTTGCGTTGTCACGGACTCTGTAGTCGTCGGTGTCGCAGGATTACCATCATCGTAGGTCACCGTTACGCTTTGCGCAGAGTAACCATTGGTTGGCCCAGCTTGCGCAACGCCGACATCGGTACCATCGGACTCTAAAGTGCTTCCGGAATCGGCCAACACACTCTCCGAGGAGCTTAAGTTCAACAAAGCAGCGACGTCGGTTGTTTGTCGAGGAGCCAAATCATTCGTCTCAACGGTTAGATCGCCAAGCACGCCAGAAACGTTACCTTCATCATCCGCCTGGAAACCTTGCACGCGCATGCCGGTATTGTTAACAAGGTAACCCTCACGGTTCACCCCAAACTGCCCAGCGCGCGAATATTTCGCTTCACCATTGTCACTCAGAATAAAATAGCCGTTACCGGTAATCGCCATATCTAGGCCGTTATCCGTAAACTCTACATTACCCTGACTGTGGATCTGACGAATCGCCTGCACCTGAACGCCGTCACCGACATCAGCAATGCCACCGCCAAAAAAACTGTTTGAATAGGCATCACCAAATTCTGCGCGCGATCGCTTAAAGCCAACTGTGCTTGCGTTTGCAATATTGTTGCCGGTGACCTCGAGATCAGTTGCGGATACTTTTAATCCGCTCAATGCTACGTTAAATGCCATGTTGAACCTCTACTGATTAACTAATTGATTTCTCGAACGCTCTCTATCGGAACGCTCCCTAGGCCAGCCAGATTAAGCGTCACCGCACCACCGCCTTGAGCGATCGAAACACTGATTACCTGTGAGGCAAATAAGGTGTCGAGCTGCTCAGAACCAGTACTTGTTTTGCTTTCTGCTTTTATTGTGTATCTGTCATTGGGCATCACATCGCCTTGCTCATTCTTGCCATCCCAACTAAACGGGACGGAACCGGCAAATTGCTGCCCCATATCTATTCGTCTTACCAATTCACCAGACCCGTTGAGGATGGAAACACTCAAGTTGCTCGTACCCGAAGGCAAATCAATCATCCCCGAGATGGTTCCATCTGACAGCAACGGTGAATCAGCGCCTGGCACCAGAACATTGCGCCCAACCATGGCAGAAGCCTGTAAGGCCTGAGACGATTGAAACTGCTCACTGAAACTATCCACAGTACTGCTAATCTGCTGCATCTCTTCAAGCGCACTAAACTCGGCCAACTGCGAGATAAACGCGCCATTGTCCTGCGGTTCAAGTGGGTTCTGGTTCTCAAGCTGTGCAATCATTAACTCAAGAAACTCGTTCTTACCAAGATCGCCTTTTTTGGCGGCTTCCTGGCTGCCCTCCAGTCGATAACCCGAAAGCGGATCAACTGCATTATTGGTATTGATATCAGTCATAATCTGGCCCTACCTACTGACCCAGAGTGAGAATTCGTTGCATCATAGTTTTTGCGGCTTCCATGACATCGACATTGGTTTGAAAGCTTCGCGAAGCAGAAAGCATATCTGCCATTTCCTCAACCACATTCACATTTGGATACATCACAAAACCTTCTTCATCTGCCAGCGGGTGATCAGGCTGATAGCGCATATCTAAAGCTGCATCCGTTTCAACAATCCCCTTCACTTGCACGCCACGGCTTGCTTGGTCTTGCATGGAGGGCATAAACACGTCCATCGCATTTTGCTGGATGGCAGAAAAAACGGGCTTTCTGGCGCGATAAACCTCACCGGTACTGCTTGCAGCACTATCAGCATTCGCGATATTACTTGCTGTTGTATTGAGTCTGACCGATTGGGCTGACATGCCCGATCCGGCAATATCAAAAATAGAGTTTAGAGACATGCTTACTCACCCTTTATCGCTTTACTAAGTGACTTAAACTTTCCATTTAAAAACTGGAAACTTGTTTGATAGTCGAGAACATTCTTAGTGAACTCGGCAAGCTCTTGCTGAGTGTCGACCGTATTCCCATCGAGTGAAGGTTGCAGAGGCGTGCGGTAAAGGACTTCCGCTTTTCCCATTTCCGAATGATTCGAAATGTGTCCCGAGCTGGTGGCCGCCATGTTGAGCTGATCACCAAGCTGCGCATTTTGTTCCGCTAAAGCCGCTTTGAAATCGATGTCTCGTGCTTTAAACCCAGGTGTATCAGCATTCGCGAGGTTATTCGCCATCAACTCAGCACGCTGAACCCGAAGCTCTAGCGCTTGCGGATGTATACCTAATGCATTATCGAATGAAATTGCCATTGAGCCCTTCCTGTTTCACATAGAAGAGTAAAAGCAAGAGAAGTGCCAACTATTTTTATTATAAAATTCAGAGACTTAGGATTTTACCTGAGGGATGCGAACGGCAAAGAATGACCTATCAAAATCGGCCGCTCTGAACGCCTACCAGTAATAAAAATGATCGTCGAATTGAAGTGTCGGGATGCGCTTCGCATCACCAACAGGGGTACCTATGTAGAGAAACCCTACCAGACTCTCATGCTCCTCAATGCGCAAGGCCTGCTTAACATGAGGATTAACCGCCATATCACCTGTTCGCCAAATACCACCAAAACCACAGGCCTGAAGCGCAATCAATATGTGTGCTAATCCCGATGCGACGGATTGCTCTTGCTCAAAAACAGGCACTTTTGGATGCTCAATGTTTTTTGATATTGCTACAAGAACCAATGGCGCGCGCAACGGCATTGCTCGACATTTTTCTAACTTCGCATCTGAAGCCGACGGATCGCTTCGCTGAGCAGCGTGGGCAAAAATCTCTCCAAGCTCCTCTCGACGTTCTCCTTCAACTAAAAGATAACGAGCTGGCCTAAGAACCTTATGATCAGGAGCGCGCATCGCCGTCATGAGAATCCGCTTTAAAAGCGCACCCTCCGGCGCTGGAGACTCAAGCCTCGGATACGAGACTCGCGTATGCAAAAGCTCAAGAACATCGCTAGATAATGACATTTCGCTCATAGCGCTCGGGTTCCTCAGAAAAATTGTGTATAAAAAATGGAGGTGCTACTCTAGCTCTCGAAAAATCGGACGTGCCTTAACGTGAACCATAAGGTGCGACTAGACCTTATAGTACAAAATAAATATCGCAGTCTGAACCGATAACACATGAGATACCAAAGAATTTTCAGCGCAAACACCTCGCGCTACCGGTAAACAAAAATATGCCCAACACTCCCAATACCGCAAGAGACGATGCTCCGCCATCAGTAATGCCCGCCTATAATGGCCGAGTACTTGCGTATTTATTGTCGACCATTACCTTTATCACTGGCATTTTAATCGGACATTTCGATAAGGCACTCATCTGGTTTGTGCCATTCGCCATGCTTTGGCCTCACTTACTCTACTTTGTCATTCGACATTTTAAGCTCGTAGAAAGCGCACGTGCTCGTGAAGTAACACTGCTATTGGACGGCGCAATCACGGGCGTGACGCTACTACTGATTAAATTTAGCCTCAGTGCCACTCTGTTCTCTGTCATCATGCTCTGTTTCAGCTTTATTGTTGTGGGCGGAGTCCGTCTTCTGGCTCTTGGAAGCTTGACGACATTTTTATCTCTGATCGTTTCCTCGTTTGTCTTTGGTCTGGAGTTCAAACCCGATGAGCCAGCCCTTGTGACGCTTGTCGCCGGTATAGGTGCAGGTGTGTACGTCGCTGTAACGGCGTACTACACGCACCAGCAAGCAAAAGCACTCGTCAAAGCAAAATCCCAAATACAACACCAGCGAGAACAATCCATCTCTCTGTCACACAAGCTGGCCAAATACCTATCACCTCAAGTCTGGCAGTCGATCTTTACCGGCGAGCGGGATGTTCGACTTGAGACCCAGCGTAAAAAGCTGACCATTTTCTTTTCTGATATTAAAGGCTTTACCGAACTCGCAGAAGAAATGGAGCCAGAAAGCCTGACAGAACTCCTCAACTCCTACTTCAACGAAATGTCGCAAATCGCCCTCAAGTATGGCGGAACCATCGACAAATTTGTTGGTGACTCAATTATGATTTTCTTTGGCGACCCAACAAGTAGAGGCCCAAAAGAAGATACGCTTGCCTGCGTTGCGATGTCGATAGAAATGCGTAAGCACATGAAGATCCTTCGTCAGAAGTGGCAAAGCCAAGGCATAAAAACGCCGCTGCAAATTCGCATAGGGATCAG
>NZ_LWFT01000827.1:0-979 GCF_001635105.1 Oleiphilus sp. HI0079 | reverse complement strand
TCCGCGATTTCTTCCTCCGTCACTCTATTCCGAAGCAAGGTCATGCCCACCATCTCAGCCTGCGAAGCCATATCTAGCTGTCGTTCCAACTCTGGAATTTTGCCATACTGCAACTCAGACATAAGCGCCAAATCACCGTTGCGGCGCGCACTTTCCAGCTCAACACGAGCTTGTTCAAGATCACTTTTTACCTGCTGCGAACCCTGCAAGGCAGCTTTTTCTGACACCCAAACCTCTTCCAGATCCGCAAACTCTTTCTCGACGCTTTCAATTTCCCTGTTTAGCTCAACCACCGCGGCCTTCGAGCCTTCGTCCTTTTCTTTCCTCAAGGCTTCGCGTTCAATCTTTAACTGAATCAATCGGCGCTCAAGGCGATCAAGGGATTCCGGCTTTGAGTCCATCTCCATGCGAATTTGGCTCGCCGCTTCGTCTACGAGGTCAATCGCCTTGTCAGGTAACTGCCGATCACTAATGTAACGATGCGACAACTTACCCGCAGCGATAATGGCACCATTGGTAATTTCAACACCGTGGTGAACTTCATAACGCTCCTTCAGCCCACGCAAAATCGCAATGGTGTCTTCAACCGTTGGCTCGTCTACAAGTACTTTTTGGAAGCGGCGCTCTAGGGCTGCATCTTTCTCTATGTACTCGCGATATTCGTCCAGAGTTGTAGCACCAACGCAATGCAACTCTCCGCGCGATAGTGCCGGCTTGAGCATGTTTCCGGCATCCATCGAACCTTCTGCCTTACCTGCACCAACCATGGTATGAATTTCATCGATGAACAGAATGATTTGGCCTTCCTGTTTAGAAAGCTCATTTAGCAAGGCCTTCAAGCGTTCTTCAAATTCTCCACGAAATTTAGCTCCAGCAATCAGCGCCCCCATATCAAGAGACAACACTCGCTTATCTTTTAAGCCTTCGGGCACTTCGCCATTTACAATGCGCTGCGCCAAACCTTCAACAATTGCAGTTT
>NZ_LWFT01000826.1:0-1570 GCF_001635105.1 Oleiphilus sp. HI0079 | reverse complement strand
TTAAGGTGCGCAAGGTCGACGATTTAAACTCACGTTGATACAGCACAAAGACGATGCTGGTTGCCGCCACCATAAAGAGAATCGGATTGATAAACCACGCTAATATGGAGATTGAGAAGTAATAGGTTCTTAGTCCCATATTGAAGTTATGTGCCGCCATCGACCCCATCTTCGCAAGCCGCTCTGCAAGCACCCGATGCTCTTTTGGTTTTTCTTCGCGCGAACACACCGGCGCTCCGCCAATCATCACTGTCACAAAGCCATACTGCCGCAAGCTCCAAGTGAATTTGAAGAAGGCGTATACGAAAACCACAATCAACAGTAGAAATTTCAGTTCCCATTCGGCACGTGTCGCTGGCATCACAAAGGGCAGATCTTCAAGCAGGCCTATCGCTTTGTCTGTTGAACCAAGGATTGTCAGTAAGCCCGCTAAAATCAGCATCGTCGTGGATGCAAAGAATGAAACGCTGCGCTCAAGATTGGCGATCGCGGTGTTATCTGCAACGCGAATCTCGCGCTCCAGCATCTCATTCATCCAGTCTAGGCGGGCCAGATACAAGAGACTCGCGAGGCAGGGCGTATCATGAACACGGCGTCGGGTATATGCGCTATACCCTTTGAAGCAAAGTAAAAACCAGCATACAGCGATAACATCCATCCATATGGAGGCAATAAATTCGGGTAAAGGCATAGCTTGCTTCGGCACCTGATGAAGTTTTAGTGTGTGTTCTTTTATACAGCATAGAACAGTCTAATTCAGCCATAGATCTGGAATAGCGATAAATGGCTTTGCTATAGTGCTTTATCTTTACAGTATAAAGACTGTTTTGACTTTAATGATCGATTCGGAGAAGAGCATGACTCAGGTTGAGAAGCACCCCGCGAGTGCGGTTGAGCACTGGCATAAGTTGTTAGCAAGCAGAGATCCTTCGGGCTTAAACACCTTGCTGGCGGATGATGTTGTGTTCTATTCCCCGGTGGTGCACACCCCTCAAAACGGCAAGCCCATTACGAGCATGTATCTATCGGCCGCGTTTGTGGTGTTCTTTAATGAGAGCTTTAAGTACGTGCGCGAAACCATCGCTGACGATCATGCCATTTTGGAGTTTCAAACAGTGGTCAATGGCATTGAGGTGAATGGTGTCGACATGATCAGTTGGAACGAGCAAGGCCAGATTACCGAGTTTAAAGTGATGGTCCGGCCGTTAAAGGCGATCCAAACCATTCATGAGATGATGAAGAGCATGCTTGAGAAAATGCGCGGCTAAGGCAGCTCATTCACGGCTTCTGTGTGTGGGTCTAAGTGGACCAATACATCGACATCATGAAACGCGTCTTCAATCTCCGCTTCTATTTGCTCTCCGATCTGGTGCGCTTTGCTCAGCGGTGTTGAGCCTTGCATGACCAGATGCATTTGAACGAACTTGGTCCGCCCTGATTGGCGTGTGCGCAAGTCGTGTACTTCGAGAATTTCCGCCGGGGCGTTGGCAATCGCCAGTATCTGCGTTTGCTCTTCTTCAGGAAGCTCTCTGTCTAGCAGATGGTGCATCGCCTCATCGCCAATATCCCA
>NZ_LWFT01000825.1:0-1299 GCF_001635105.1 Oleiphilus sp. HI0079 | reverse complement strand
ACAAGTTTCAATTGGATACCACTTAGCCATATATTTCCTTAAACCATCGGTCTTGCTACACTGCCGCTGCTGCGACAACGAAGGATCGAGCATGAAAATATACGGAGATCGTCAATCAGGCAACTGCTATAAATTAATTCTTGCAGGGAGCCTTCTAAATATTCGCTATCAATGGATAGAGATCGACATACTCAAGGGCGACACTCAAGAGCCAGACTTTCTAGCGAAAAATCCAAACGGAAAGATCCCCCTACTCGAACTTGAAAACGGAGACACCCTCAGCGAATCAAATGCAATCCTCAACTACCTCTGCGAAGGCAGCATGTACTACCCTGCAGATATTTGGATAAGAGCAAAAATTCATCAATGGCAGTTCTTTGAGCAATACAGTCACGAGCCCTATATCGCAGTAGCACGCTTTATTAACAAATATCTGGGGCTACCCGATGACCGAAAGCAAGACTACCTCGACAAACAAGAAGGCGGCAACAGAGCATTAGCCGTAATGGAAGAGCAGCTCAATCACACGGTTTTTCTAACTGGCGACTATCCGACAACAGCGGATATAAGCCTATTCGCATATACCCACGTTGCAGAAGAAGGCGGCTTTAACCTCAATAATTACCCGAGCGTCAAAGCGTGGATCAATAAAATGAAAGGCCTTCGTAACTTCGAAGCGATGTGATTACAGCTTTGAAAATAGATCGCTCTCAACCATCGATCGGATACTAGGATTCAGCATCCTACGACACGTTGCCAAACCTGAATTTATGAATGGATCGAGAAACATACACGACGCGCAGAGCAAAACACTCACGCCTCATTCAAAAGGCACAATATCAGAGAGCGCGAATAAAATGGATCTCCGCATCAAGCTCTAAACCTCAGCCAGAAGGAAAAAATACTGGGAATGCAGGCAGGGACTCAAGCACGCGCTCATCATGCGCAGGAACGATAACGATATCGGGCTGATCGACGCTTAATTGATGCACCTTTTCAACCACGCCTGCATTCTGTTCAAAATCCGCATCAACGCCGACGATTGTTTTCACTAGCCAAGGCCTTGAGCTGTTATTGGTCACACCCTCTAATACCCAGGTAGTATCTCCAATAAAGAAATAACGCGCACCACCTTCAAGGTTTAGGAACATCCCCAAATGTCCATGCGCATGTCCCGAGGTATCAACTAGCACAACACTTGAATCACCAAACACGTCCATACTCTGGGCAAATCCCTCATAAGCACCATCCTCTAAAGAAATAAAAGACCAATTAATGCTCGGATCATCGAATTGCGAT
>NZ_LWFT01000824.1:0-908 GCF_001635105.1 Oleiphilus sp. HI0079 | reverse complement strand
AGAACCTTGGATTCTGATAAAAATAAGAGTCGCTCAGTTGAGCAAGGGCACATAAATGATCTCGACAGTGTGTCGAGTCAAAATTAGGAGGCCACCATGGCTAGTGTGACGTTTTACGGTGCGGTAGAAGGTGTAACAGGGTCGCTCTATTTACTGGAAACAGATTCAAGCCGAATTGTGCTTGATTGCGGTTTATTTCAAGGCGGGCGTAAAGAAGAAGAGGCGAATTCAAAACCTCTGCCGTTTGATCCGAGCACCATCGATGCTGTCGTTA
This sequence comes from Oleiphilus sp. HI0079, assembly GCF_001635105.1. Classification (NCBI taxonomy): domain Bacteria; kingdom Pseudomonadati; phylum Pseudomonadota; class Gammaproteobacteria; order Oceanospirillales; family Oleiphilaceae; genus Oleiphilus; species Oleiphilus sp. HI0079. The sequence continues at coordinate 634 of NZ_LWFT01000824.1, read as the reverse complement.
TATCGCACGCGCACTTGGATCATTCCGGTCGTATTCCTTTGTTGGTCAAGGCTGGGTATGACGGGGTTATTCATATGACATGGCCGACATGCGAGCTAGTGGACGTTTTGCTCAAGGATGCAGCATCTTTGCAAGAACGGGATGCGGAGTGGGAGAGTCGTCGCCGTCGTAGAGCAGGCAAGGAAGATATAGAGCCTCTTTACACGACCGAAGACGTGCTCGATGCGCTCACCTATTGCAAAGGCAGCGATTATTATCGCGATGTTAAAATCACATCCGATGTTCGCGTTCGATTTCTAGATGCAGGGCATATTCTTGGCTCTTCCATTGTCGAGCTCTATATCAAAGAAGCCGGGATAGAGAAAAAGCTCGTTTTCTCAGGTGATCTCGGCAATTCGCAGGCGGCCTTGCTGCGTGATCCCGATATTGTTGAGTCGGCAGATGTGGTAATGATGGAATCAACCTATGGCGATCGTGATCATCGCTCAATGGAGGAAACGCTCGAAGAGTTTGAGAGTATCATTGAGGACGCCTCAAAGAATGGCGGTAATATTCTCATACCATCATTCGCCGTCGGCCGAACGCAGGAAATTATTTTTCGTCTTGGTGAGCTTTATCAGCAAGGTAAACTGAG
>NZ_LWFT01000823.1:0-914 GCF_001635105.1 Oleiphilus sp. HI0079 | reverse complement strand
CAAAGATGTAAATACCTGCCGGAGAGAGCGATAGATCAACATTCGCAACGTCAACGCGCGCGCCATTAATCTGAGTTCCTGTGCGCTCTATTCCCTGCTTAATGAGCCACGGTGCTGCCCAATAAAAACAGAGCACGAGCAGCGCTGTAATCAGCGCAAAGGCGACAATACCAACAGGTCGGATCATGCTCTTTTGTTTAGTCTGATTCATCGTGCTACCTCTGCCACTGAATACGCCGATGAAAGCTTCTGGAACCAGCTCGAAGCCTTTAACGCCTTTACAATGTGCAAGCGATTCACCCAAGCCACAACGGTGTCGCGGTAGCGTTTGATTAACCAAACACTAACGATATACACAGGAACCGCAAGTACACTAGCGAGCAGCAAGCTACCGATAGTCAGGGTGTTATTAAAGTGCGCCAGGCGCCAAAGGTCACTTTGGTACATACTCGCCCATAACGCTTGTAAAGAATCATTGAGCAAAAGCCCTTCGCCGATAGACGCTGAGTAAGGGTCAAGTAGCCAAGCGATACCCGACCAAACGGGAAAGCTTGCAAAAAACGTAAATAAGTTGATCCTCAAAACACACAGCATCAAAACCACCAGCAGATTATGTAGGCTCCAAAACGGCGTCAGCGCCATGATCATAGAGAGTACGATCGCACCTGCCAGTTGCGCTGGGTTTTCATTTGCATTGAGCAGTTTTAGAAACTTGATAAATCCGTTTAGCATTGTTCGTGCACCAACATCTTTTAAATAGAACAAAACATTAACGCCCTAGTCTTTAAAAAGCTAGAACCTAAAGGCGAAAGTCTAAGATGCAAACCTTACAAGAGATGTGAAGAAAATAGCTCGGCCGCTGTTTCAATTACTACGGCATGGCGCCGAGCTAGTCGTGCATGATCTTTATCGTA
>NZ_LWFT01000822.1:0-981 GCF_001635105.1 Oleiphilus sp. HI0079 | reverse complement strand
AGTGCTTATTCTTAGTGCCTTGGGCGATGTAGACGATCGAGTCGAAGGTCTTCGGGGCGGTGGAGATGACTACCTCACCAAGCCTTTCTCGTTTACCGAGCTATTGGCTCGATTGGAAGCCTTAGAGCGTCGCGGAGCAAGTTCCGGTTCTGAGCAGGTAACGCATCTAAGTGTCGCCGACCTGGAGATGGACTTGCTAGCCCGAACCGTCAAGCGCGCAGGCCAGAAAATTGATCTCCAGCCACGTGAGTTCCGGCTTCTGGAGTACTTAATGAAGCATGCGGGACAAGTGGTCACTCGCACCATGCTTCTAGAACAAGTATGGGATTATCATTTTGATCCGCAAACCAACGTTATTGATGTACATATCAGTCGCTTGCGTTCAAAGATCGACAAAGACTTCCCTAAACAGTTGCTCCAAACTGTGCGTGGTGCAGGGTATATATTGAGTGAAGATTCTTAGTCTTCTAAGAACCCCTACCTTTCAGTTGGCGATCATGTACATGGTACTGTTCGCCACCTCTGTTTTTATTCTTATGGGTTTCATCTATTGGGCAACTGCTGGCTATATGTCGAGCCAGACCGATGAGACCATTGAAGCCGAGATCGTCGGACTTGCCGAGCAATATCAGCGACAAGGTTTAAATGGCCTTATCAGCGTGATTCGTGAACGAGTCGCGCGTGATCCTAACGGCAAAGCAATCTATTTGTTCACCGCACGCGACTTCATTAAACTTGCTGGCAACATTGATAAATGGCCTGAAGAAGGCGAAGTCCAAGATGGCTGGTTAAATTTCACGCTTGACCAAGAACTCGGCTGGCACACTGAATCTGAAAGACCTGCACGAGCGCGTGTGTTCATAGTGCCGGGCGGCTTACGCCTGCTTGTGGGCCGTGATGTAAACGAGTTTATGGCGGTGAAAGAGCTAGTTGAACGTGCGATTAATCTCGGCATGGCCATTACCTTCATGCTTGCCATGA
>NZ_LWFT01000821.1:0-908 GCF_001635105.1 Oleiphilus sp. HI0079 | reverse complement strand
AACGGCGGCATTATCGTTAATATAACCTCCCATTCGTCCATCAACTGTGGTCATAGAGGCAGATTGAGATGAGTCTGAAAACGCTTGCTCATAAAAACCAAAGTTAAGGCCAACATAGCGCTTCCCGTGCGTGCTATCGGCAGCGACTAAGGGCGACACAACAATAGAAAATAACAATAAAAGAATGGGCTTAGCGGTTATTCCACCAATACTTCTCAAAGACATAACTTTCTCCTCAACGCTGATTCAATTAATACTACATCATGTTCAACGCTCAAACATAGACATTGGCCAACCACTCGCGACAGACAGCATGCTGGCTAACTCATAATCAGACCCTCAAATGTAAAAAGGCCCCTAAAAAGGAGCCTTAAAAACAATCAGAGAGTTAAATCATCAGCTAGAACGGAATATCGTCATCAAAATTATCCATCGCCGGCGCGGGGGCCGGTGCAGGCGCTGATTGCGGTGGAGCTTGGTTGTATCCACCTTGCTGAGGAGCGTAGTTTTGCCCCGCCTGAGATTGCGGAGCTTGATTAGGCTGCGGAGCATAGCTTTGCTGCTTCGGCGCGCCACCTTGCTGCGGAGCTTGATTGTAGCCACCCGATTGGGCGCCATGATCCATGCCTGCGCCCTTCGAATCGAGCATTTGCAATTCGTTGGCAACAATTTCTGTTGTGTAGCGATCCTGACCTTGCTGGTCCTGCCACTTGCGCGTTTGAAGACGACCTTCGATGTAAACTTTAGAGCCTTTTCGCAAGTAGTCTTTCGCTATCTCTGCTAAGCGATTAAACAGAACAACGCGGTGCCACTCTGTTTTAGGAACCATCTGACCTGTTTGCTTATCTTTGTAGCTCTCGTCTGTCGCTAGGTTAAGGTTGGTGACCGTCGAGCCCTGAGCCGTAAAA
>NZ_LWFT01000820.1:0-710 GCF_001635105.1 Oleiphilus sp. HI0079 | reverse complement strand
ACAGACGGCCCATAAGAACGTCCAACAGACTGATCAAACTCACGTTGCAGGTTTTGCACCAACGACTCGCCAGAGTCTTGTAATCCGACCTTGTTACTAAACGCTTTTGCAGATTCCAGTAGCTCTTCCACTTGCTGGGCATAATCTGCCAGCAATGTCTGCAAACCCGGCGGTAATTGTGGTGGGCGATACTCTTCCGGAATGCGATTGCTCAGCTTCGAAGTGCGCACTTCAGTTTGCTCAACAACAGACAAACTAGATGATTTTAGATCGAGACTAAACTGCGCTATCTGGGAGCTATCAAACTCCAAAGACAAGGCCTGATTAAACGCATCTTCAATGCCACCCGCGAAAAACGAGTCACTAATATCCGCAACCTGAACCAATAATGCATCNAGTGCCGCCACCTCGTCATTGTTTAAATCACCCTTAACCGAAATAGAAAATGCACTGGAGTATCGCGTACTCGACTCAAAGCTCGTCGCAGAAGCATTATCGGTTTCAATGGTGCTAAATTGCGCTTTACGCTGAAACAACTCCTGCGCAGAAATCTGGATACGATCGCCCTCTTGCGTCTTCAGCTCAAACTGAAAACTAGCGCGCGATCTTTCAAAAAGCCGACCTTCAGTGAACGCCGTGCTCGAAAGGCTCGTTAGCACACCTTCGTCAGCGGGTTTAAGAGTGTCTTCAAGCTTATCAATGCGTGTATT
>NZ_LWFT01000819.1:0-1301 GCF_001635105.1 Oleiphilus sp. HI0079 | reverse complement strand
TAGCTTTGATGATTCCCTTGAGGCATTGATGGGTTCGATTCTGCACTTGCAGAACTATATTGAATCGACACATGAAGCGCTCACGGAGATTCCACCACAATTAACGCCCGTCTTGAATGATCTAAAAGCAGCCAAAGGCGAGTCATTTTCAGCCGATGCATTTAGTCCTGATTTCAGCGCCAATCTTGTTACTCCTAACCCTATCTTGAATGCTCGAATGCAAGATGCCAAGGTTACGGAAAATCTTCGAAAGCTTCGTCAGCGTTTTCAGTCTTCATTGGCTAATGTGATTCGTAATCAGAACACTGAAGAGCATCTTGATTTTTTGGGCAAGGTCATTGAGCGTCTCGAAAAATTCTGCAAAGGCAGCCCTATTGGCCAGCTTTGGTGGATATCTAAGGGATTCATCGAATCGATTGAAGATAGCGAAGAACAATTAGGGAGCGCGGTAAAACAGTTATTGAGAGAGCTAGATCTTCAGCTTAAAGCAATGATTGATAATGCTAGCGATGCCTTGAGTCGAGAAGTTTCAGAAGAGCTGCTCTCGAACCTGCTCTATTACATCGCGTCCTCTAACAAGAAAACCGACCGTATAGATGCACTTGTTGACGCATATAAGTTATCAACACCCTCTCCTGACGGGGCAGAGAAAGGAATTCTTGGTCCAGACAAGACGACATTGAGCGCCATTGCAGATGTTCTTTGCGAGGAAATTAACTCGTTTAAAGATCGGTTAGATTTGATTGAGCGCGATAGTTCGGCCACCTTCGAGGATATCCGAGAACTTCTTCCTACGTTGCAAACCATGCAGAGCTCTCTGGAAGTTGTAGGGATTCCTGCGGCGCGAGATGCTTTATCGATGCAGATCGAGAACTTGCAAAGCGTGAGTGGTAATGAAATCACTTCTGAGGCGATGAACTCTCTGGCAGAAACCATCCTGTCAGTTGAAGTGCAAGTTAAGCACATCGTTGACGGGCCTGATTCGGGTGAAGATGGCTTCGGCGTTCCGACAGAGCAGTTTGAAATTGCTCATACTGCTGTCATAGAGGCTTCAAAAGGCTCTCTGGAGTTAGCCAAAAACAGTATTGTCAGTTTTATTACCTCCAACTGGGATATCCAGCAGATCGAGAATGTACCGTCTGTGCTAGACAGCATTCGTGGTGGCTTGCAGATCATTCCCTTGCAAGAAGCATCAGAGCTAATAGCGGCCTGTGGTCAATACGTTCAGCAGCGTTTGCTTGACGGTAAGGAGCAACCTGAATGGGGTGACTTGGATCGGCTCGCGGACGCCATTAGTAGTA
>NZ_LWFT01000818.1:0-899 GCF_001635105.1 Oleiphilus sp. HI0079 | reverse complement strand
AAGAAAACGCCCTTGAGAGGATTCGCCGCTGGTGAACAATGCACGATTGAGTCGCACTCTGGGCAATTTCTTGGCGTTGCTTTCGTCAATCCGAATACGCTTATTTGTGGTCGTTTATTTAGTCGCGATAAGCAAGCGGTTTTTGATCGGTCTTTGATCGCGCATCGCCTAAATATTGCTTTGTCTCTTCGCGAAACACGCTTTGATGTGCCTTGCTATCGTCTCGTTTTTGGTGATAGCGATGGCATGCCAGGCTTGGTGATTGATCGTTTTGACCAAGATTTTGTGGTTCAAATATCTATCGCCGGTATGGAGATGTTAAAGGACGATATTCTGGCGGTGCTAGAGAAAAAGCTCAAACCACGTTCGGTGTTGTTCAAAAACGATGGCAAGATGCGAGAGTCAGAAGGTCTAGAGAATTATGTAGAGCAGGCTACAGGTGAGTTACAAGAGGCGGAGCTCGTTGAGAATGGAGTCCGCTTCGTTGCGCCCGTTCAGCAAGGTCAGAAGACCGGCTGGTTTTATGATCATAGACTTGGGCGAGCAGCCCTGAAGCCATATGTGAAAGGCAAAAAGGTTCTAGACCTTTTTAGTTATGTTGGTGGTTGGGGTGTTCAAGCGGCGGCATTTGGTGCTTCAGAGGTGACATGCGTTGATAGCTCACGTTTGGCTTTAGACTATGTGCATAAGAATGCAGAGCTCAATGGTTTGCAGGATCAGGTAACGAGTATCGAGGGCGATGTGTTTGAAGTGTGCAAGGCGTTACGCGAGCAGGGAGAGCGCTTTGACGTGGTGATTGCCGATCCGCCAGCGTTTATTCCGCGCCGTAAGGATCAAAAAGCCGGTGAGATCGCCTATCAGCGACTGAACCAGATTGCGATGCGCTTGCTTAATAAGGA
>NZ_LWFT01000817.1:0-12871 GCF_001635105.1 Oleiphilus sp. HI0079 | reverse complement strand
GCCTAATGTTGCTTACCAGCAAATGTTTGCGAAGACACAAGGTTGTTGGATTGAGCCATCCGGGTGCTATCCGAAGCAATAACGAGGATGTCATCAACTGGTGGTACGAGCCACAACAGGGGCTCACCTTCGCTCTTGTTGCCGACGGCATGGGTGGTCATGAAGGCGGTGCGGAAGCGAGTCTTCTAGCATCCGAGAGGATAAGAAAGCGCACAAATAGTTTAACGCATGATTTTTCTGGCGACATGGAGCGGCTAAAAGTACTGATGATTTCTGCTTTGGAAGATGCGAATGCTGAACTTCTTAAGGCGCAAGAAGCGAATGAAAACATGAGTAAGATGGGGACGACGATTGTTTTTGTTGCGGTTTTTAATCATCAGTTAGTGGTGCTCCATGTTGGTGATTCACGGTGTTATTTACTAGGTCGAGAAAAGCGCTATTTCGACCAATTAACCAGAGATGATAGTGTCGTTCAGGCTATGCTAGATGAAGGGTTGATAACCGAGCAAGACGCCTCGACGGTGCCGTATCGTAATCGTTTGACCAATGCACTAGGTATGAAAGCAGCCCTCGAATATAGCGTGTCGGTAAGAAAGATTGATCTAGAAGATGTGGTGTTGCTGTGTACCGACGGATTCTATCAAGCTGTCGATCTCTCCCATGTTTCTGATTTCGTTCAGAGTAACGGCTGCACACAAGCAGCGGCGCAATCTCTGTTGGAAATAAGTTTGAACAACAATACGAATGATAATACCTCCTTAGTCCTAATAGCCTCTGAGGCTGATGCTAGTGAGGTTTGAGAACGAAACGAATGAACAGGAGAAAGAACCATGGCACTACTAGCCCAGATTATTGATGACGTTGTAGCAACCAGATTCGAACTTGATAAACCAAAGATCATGATCGGCCGTCACCCTGAATGTGATATTCAAATTACGGATACGGCAGTGAGTGGTCGACATGCCTTAATAGAAGTGGAAAAGAATGATTTTCTCGAAGGCGTTTATGATATTTTTATCTCAGATAATGGCAGCACCAATGGGTCGTTTGTAAATGACGAGCCGATAACCAGTCGAAGAAGACTAAGCAACAATGATGTTATTCGACTTGCCTGGAATTCCTTTTGTTTTATTGATGAGCAAGAGAATGACATGGAAAAGACTGCTTACGCGCTTTGATTCTCTGTAGTTAGGGTCGTTCAACGGTTGTCATATTATTGTCCAGTATTCGACCTGTTGGCTCTGAGTATTGTGGAGGCTCAAAAAGTACCGGCTGTGGAAGCTTGATTTCCAAAGGTTCATCGAACGCGTCCTGTTGCTGTAGCTTATCTTGTAATTCCGCCGCCTTCGATATGCCCTCTTCGGCAGCTTGCTTTCGATACGCAGGACGTTGCTCTGCATCTCCAAGGTCTCTGAGCGCATTGGGGATAGCAGCATTGGCGAGCTCGCTATTATTCGCATCTTGGAGAGTAAGATCTTCAAGGTTGGATTTCTCAATACTTACTTCGTTAATGACCCCTGCTTCCCATGCCTCAAAGCTGAGATTTTCATTGCAAAAGCCAGCTTGAGTGGCGAGCGTACAGAGTGTCAAAAGCGATAGTTGATAAAGCATGCAAACATTTTCAGTGATCGTTAAAGTTTCTATTTGAGCACGTTGTCTTTCAATTTAAAATCGACTAACACTAAAATGAAGCCCCAAATACAAGATCAATTTCATGAAGACGCCTCTTATTACAGCCGAAGGTTATCAATCCTTAAAAGACGAGCTTGAGCATCTTTGGCGTGTTAAGCGCCCTGAGGTCACTAAAAAAGTAAATTGGGCTGCCTCTTTGGGGGACCGCTCAGAGAACGCTGATTACCAGTACAACAAAAAACTGCTTCGCGAGATTGATCGCAGAGTCCGTTATCTGTCAAAACGCATTGAAGATTTAAGAGTTGTCGAATACTCGCCAGAACAAGATGGCAAAGTATTTTTTGGCGCTTGGGTAGAAGTTGAAGGTGAGGATGGACAGGAATTGAAATTCCGAATCGTCGGGCCTGATGAAATCTACGACAATAAAGGCGTCATTTCGATCGACTCGCCAATGGCTCGCGCTTTGTTATCGAAAAGCGTCGATGATGAGGTCGAGGTACGAACGCAACAAGGCAGCAGTGTTTGGTGCGTCGTTGATATTTCTTACCAAACTAAATAGATAGTCGTTATTTATTCATCGGCAACGTACTTCCAGCCCTCTTTTGCCATTAAGCAAAAACGATAAGAACCAGAGAGCATGATTACGTTGTTATCAAAGATGCTAACAGACAGTGAGCGGCACTCATTATTGGGTTGGTCTGCAACTGGCTTTGAATCAAAGGGTGTCGCAACCACTTGTAAATCACTTTTGGGATAAGTAAACGTCACTGGGTGTCCGTTTTCACCTGTTTCTAAGACAGAGAATAGATCGTTCTTAATCTCGGCGCGCTGAGCGTCATTGAGTCTACCTAAAGGCGCTTCAATTTTGCGCCATTGATCGTTTGATTTACATACATTCCATACAGCACTTTGATAGCGGCGCTGATTGGCTGCTCTCACCGCAAATTTGATGCTTCTACACTCTTCATTTTGATAGCTGTAATCAACGAGTACTTTAATCAAAGCTTGAGAGCCTTTTTTGCTTTTCCATTTAGACTTTTCGAGTGGTTTTTGATTATCCAATGTTTCAATAATGAACGTACGTAATTCGTTGCGCTCTGCTTCTGTTAAGTTTCCGATGCTGGTGCTGGATAGAAACGAAAAGTTTGACGCATTGGCTAGCATGGAAGATAAGATTGCAGTGAATAATAGGCACAAACAAAAGAAAGAGCGCATCGAATATCCTAGGACTGTAAAAACATGTGTGGTTTTGGTGAAAGTATAGCGTGAAGTGCTTAGCATGTAAGCAAGCTTTTCTATCCGACGAAAAGCACTAAATTTAGGTTGAAGCACCTATTTAAAAACCTTATTGTTCTCGAGAATAATCAGCACCAATTTGGTAGGCAATCATGAGTAAAAATATAGAAAAGTTTGGTGAGTTGGCTCTTCAACAAGTCGATAGCCTTGGTTTTCAGTTGGATCAACTAGGTATTGAAAACAGTGTAAATCGTCACAACCTAATGGCAGTGGTTTTTGCGGGCCAGAAGCGTTTTGAAGGCGAATTAGATAGCGTGAAAGCGCGTGTTGGAAGCACTAAGGCAAATGTAGAATCAACCATTGATGCTGCAGAACAGCTTGCTAAAAGTGGCTTGAAGCTTCTTGCTTTTCCAGCGACGTACACTATCGAGCGCTTCAAGCAGTTTGCGTAGACGACTTCTGAGAGGCCTTTAGATTCTCCGGCCGTTCCAATTTTGGAGCGGCTTCTTTCTTTTTAATCAGTGGAAGATTTAAGGTGACAACCAAGCCTGGGTTATTGTCGCCAAGCATGATTTTTCCCTGATGCAGTTCCACAACCGCTTGAACGAGGCTCAGTCCTAAACCGTTTCCTGGTAAAGAGCGACTCTTCGCTACGCGATAGAAGCGGTCAAACACTTTGCCGCGCTCATCTTCGGGAATACCGATCCCAGAGTCCGCTATTGTTAAATCAACACCGTGTTTGGTTTGATCCAGCGCGATCGTGATCTCCCCGCCTTCGGGGGTATATTTGATGGCGTTATCAATTAGATTACTTACGGTCTGAAAAAGAAGGTCTTTATCGGCAAATAGCTCGAGATCCGTTTTCACTCTAATGTTTAGAGTTTGTTGCTTGTCCTCGGCAAGAGCCTCGTAATATTCTGCAGCATCTAGCACTAAATCCGAGATAATGAAGTGAGAGAAATTTGAGCTTGTTTTACCGGTTTCAAGTCGTGCAATGCGCAGTAAAGCATTGAATGTCGCTAGTAATTGATCCGCCTCTGCCACGGCACTTGCCACATGCTCTCGCTGTTCGTCATTTTCAACTTGCAGCAGAGTGTTCTCGAGTTTGTTGCGCAAGCGCGTTAGCGGTGTTCTCAAATCGTGAGCGATGTTGTCCGAAACATGGCGAATACCTTCCATTAGCTGAAAGATTCGATCGAGCATTTCATTGAGGTTACGCGCTAGCTGGTCGAAATCGTCGTTAGTGCCACGATCAGGGATTCTTAGGGATAAATTACCGCGCATGATCTTCTGGCTGGTCTGGTTGATCACTTCAACACGTCTTCCCGTGCTACGGCTCATCATGACACCACCAATCATGGCAAGCATGAAGGTAATGGCCATGCCGAGATTAATCGCACGTTCAACTAGCTCTTTCACCGCCATAAACTCGTTTACATCACGGCCCACAAGCAGGCGTAAGCCGCCCGGCACTATGAACACACGCGCTCGTGCAGGTCTTTCAGATTCAGTGTGCCAGCCGAGTTCTTGGTCAAGCGTGAAATTTAACCAGCCATCTTGGACTTCGCCTTCTTCAGGCCATTTATCAATGTTGCCAGCAAGTTTAATGAAGTCGCGTGCGGTGAACAAATAGATTGCTTTGCCGTTAGGATCACGCGCGACTCGTTCACGAATCACGCTGATAAGGCCATTTAAACCTTGTCGCTGATATTGCTCGGCAAGTCCGACGATCTCGGCTTCAATGGTCTCATCGGTCTGGCTCGACATATAGCCAGCAGTTGCCCAATAGATGAAACCCATAAGAATAAAAACAGAGGTGGCGAACAGTACCATGTACATGATCGCCAACTGAAAGGTAGGGGTTCTTAGAAGACTAAGAATCTTCACTCAATATATACCCTGCACCACGCACAGTTTGGAGCAACTGTTTAGGGAAGTCTTTGTCGATCTTTGAACGCAAGCGACTGATATGTACATCAATAACGTTGGTTTGCGGATCAAAATGATAATCCCATACTTGTTCTAGAAGCATGGTGCGAGTGACCACTTGTCCCGCATGCTTCATTAAGTACTCCAGAAGCCGGAACTCACGTGGCTGGAGATCAATTTTCTGGCCTGCGCGCTTGACGGTTCGGGCTAGCAAGTCCATCTCCAGGTCGGCGACACTTAGATGCGTTACCTGCTCAGAACCGGAACTTGCTCCGCGACGCTCTAAGGCTTCCAATCGAGCCAATAGCTCGGTAAACGAGAAAGGCTTGGTGAGGTAGTCATCTCCACCGCCCCGAAGACCTTCGACTCGATCGTCTACATCGCCCAAGGCACTAAGAATAAGCACTGGCGTTTTGTTGCCCGTGGCTCGAATCGTTTTGATGATGGAAAGACCATCCATGCCTGGAAGCATTCGATCTATGATCATTACATCGTAGCTTTCGCTTGCTGCAAGCAACAAGCCTTCTTTGCCATCGGCACAGTGGTCGACGACATTGTCACTTTCTTTTAGGCCATTGACCAAATAGGAGGCAACGTCTTTATCGTCTTCGATTACTAGAACGCGCATTACTTACCTCTACTTTATATTTCTGTTGCGCTTTACGAGTTCGTAAGCTTCTTTTATTTGTTGTGTTTTTTCCGTGGCGAGTTTCATCATCTCTTCCGGTAGCCCTTTTGCCACTAACTTGTCCGGATGATGTTGGCTCATCAAGCGCCGATATGCCCGCTTCAGCTCTTGATCAGAACACTCTTTTTCAAGCCCTAGCACATCATACGCTTCTTCCAGTTGAGATGCGCTATTTTGTGCATCAAAGCCCTGCTCCTTATTATAAAACCGCTGTTGCGCAGCAGCCATAGCAAGAAGTTGCTCGAATTGGTGGCGCTTAAAACCGAGCAGACCTGCCAATTCAAGTAAAATGGCTTGTTCTGATTCATGCAGCTCACCGTCGGCCAATGCTGTTGCGATCTGAATTTCCAGAAACATTTGCAACAGATTCGTACGTCGACCACATTCTTTACGGAGTTGTTTAGCGATCGCTTGATAATCAAATGCTGCTGACTTCCCTTCTGAGAACAGCTTTTGAGCGGCTTTGGTTTGCTCGCTGTTTAACTGCATTCGAGACATGGTTGCTTGAGCAACCTGAATCTCTTCTTGACTGACAATTCCATCTGATTTTGCAACTCGTCCCATAATAGAGAAAGTTGCAGTAAAAAATGCGGCTTGGATACTTTCTGTTGAAAAGTCGTCGGGTGACATAGCTTCGATACCGGTAAGACCTTTATCGAAACTATGACCAATCGCTGCACCCAATAAAGCGCCGATAGGACCGGATACGGCAAAGCCCAGTGCGCCGCCTATCACCTTTCCCCACCAACTCATTGGCCACCCTTTTCGTTGTTCAATAGAAACTGCTCACGGAACCAAACTTTTTATCACAGGCCTATTTTTGCACACTAATTAAAAGTTCGTAACCACTCTAGAGAGCTAACTGTGTCTGTTTTTGGGCGATACTCTGCGCTGACAAAGCCTTCGTAACCTAGATGTTTGATTTCTGTGAATACCGATTCAAAATCAATATCGCCCGTGCCGGGCTCGTGACGACCATGCGTATCGGCAAACTGAATATGAGAAACGTCATGCCGCATTGCTTGTAGGTTTTTTATTAGGTCGCCATGCATTATTTGCATGTGATAAAGGTCAAATTGAAAGCCAATATTTGGATTATTCAGTGCACGCAAAACATGGCGGCTTTTGTCGAGTGTATCGATAAAAAAACCGGGCATATCGATGCGCGAGTTAATCGCCTCAAACACGAGTTTGACGTTGATTGACGCAAGCTGATTCGCTGCAAAATCTAGGTTCTCCAGGAATGTGTCCATAGCAAGGCTTTCAGGTATATCTAAAGGCTGAAGACCCGCCAGGCAGTTGATTTGCGGAACTTGAAGGTCCACAGCGTACCGCATAGCTAATTCAAGCCCTCTTCTAAACTCGTCTTTTCGAGAAGGCAGACAAGCAATCCCTCGCTCTCCGGCGTCCCAATCGCCAGGAGGGAGATTAAACAAAACTTGTCTCAAACCATGTTCATCGAGCGCTGACTTTAAATCGTTCACGTGATAGCCATAAGGAAATAGAAACTCTACGAACTCAAAGCCTTCTTTTGACGCTGCATTAAATCGATTCAGAAAAGAATGCTCCTGAAACAGCATGCTAAGGTTTGCTGCAAAGCGAAGCATTTAACGTTGCCCTTTGAATAGTTTCGTGGTGTTAAGGCGCTCAAGCTCTACCATCAGGCCGCTGTGGTCAATATCTTCTTTACCATGCGCCACGAGGGACAGATATCCATCGTGAGTGCGCTGTGATAGCGGAAGCGTGAGGCCTTGAAGGCGTGCTTCATCGAGAATTGTGCGCATATCTTTTAGTTGTACTCTACTGCGGGCTCCCGGCTCATAGTTGCCATCGATCATGCGTTGGCCGTGCAGCTCTAGAATTCGGCTCGCAGCAAATCCGCCACTTAGCGCTTCTCGAACAGCTACGGGATCCGCCCCTCCTTTGGCAGCGAGTAATAGTGCCTCAGACACAGCGCCTATGGTAATGCCAACAATCGCCTGGTTGGCCAATTTCGCGAGCTGGCCGCAGCCATGCGCTCCAATATGCGTTGCTTTTCCGAGAGCGCTGAAAATGGAATTGGCGTATTCAACGTCGGCTCTTTCTCCACCTGCCATGATCGAAAGCGATGCTTCAGCCGCACCGACCGTTCCGCCTGAGACTGGCGCATCAAGGTATCGAATACTCCGCTCATGGAGCCTTGAGGCATGGGAACGAGCTTGTTCAGGCGGAATCGAACTCATATCAATGACTAGGCTGCCCGCCGAAATTGAATCCAGAACACCTTCTTGCATTAATACTGACTCGACCACCTCTCCTGTTTCGAGCATAGTGATGATGATGTCTGCGTGGCTGACTGCAATATCGGCACTTTCGTAGCAGGATGACGAAGTTCTAAATGCATCGAGTTTTTCTTGTGTTCGATTCCAAAGATGCAGTGAATGGCCGGCATTGATGAGATTCGTGACCATTGGTTGGCCCATTAAGCCGACGCCTAGAAAAGCGATGTTCATGTCTTCCACCTTGTACTAGAAATGCATAAAAAAACCGCCAGACTCGGCGGTTTTTCTGATTGAGAATGTTGTTAACGCAGCGCTTACTCGTCCATCAGGACTTTGACTTTCTTCATTGCGTTTTTCTCAAGTTGGCGAATGCGCTCTGCGGAAACGCCATATTCATCCGCAAGATCATGAAGCGTAGACTTCTTTTCGCTTAGCCAACGCTTCGTCAGGATATCCATACTACGCTCATCCAGTGTTTTGAGCGCTTCGGTGAGACGTCCGTGAGTATCGGCTGTCGAATTCGCCATTTCAACGGCGCGAGCAGGATCTGCACTTTGATCTTCGAGGTAATTTGCCGGTGCTAAAAATGCGGTGTCGTCGTCTTCATCAACCGTTGCATCAAACGAAGCATCATGTGCACTGAGGCGCCCCTCCATTTCGCGAACCACTTTAGGCTCGACACCCAAGTCTTTGGCAACAGACTCTACTTCATCGGCGGTAAACCACGCTAGACGCTTTTTAGAGCTGCGCAAATTGAAGAACATTTTGCGTTGCGCTTTTGTTGTAGCGATCTTAACGATCCGCCAGTTACGCAGGATAAACTCATGAATTTCTGCTTTGATCCAGTGTACGGCAAAAGAGACGAGACGCACTCCGTAGGTTGGATCGAACCGCTTGACCGCTTTCATTAGGCCAACATTGCCCTCTTGAATTAGGTCAGCCTGAGCGAGTCCGTAACCGGAATAGCTCTTTGCAATATGCACGACAAAACGCAGGTGCGACATGATCAAATGTCTCGCCGCTAATAGGTCGTTTTCATCGTGAAGTCGTGATGAGAGTTCGCGTTCTTCTTCAACTGATAAAATTGGTATGCTGTTTACAGTGCGCATGTACGACTCAAGGTTTCCGCCTGGAATCAACATATCAACTGGTTTTAAGCTTGTACCCATTAAAATTCCTCTAGTTGTTAAGCAAACATCATAGCATTTTGAAGGTTTTACGCTCAAGGTGTACGCATTGGACTACTTGATTTCTCAGAGGTTCCGTTGCGAAGACGTAAGAGAACTAAAGTTTAGTTTGGTTCTATTTCGCTAATGTGTCGTTTTACGGATAAACGAGCACCAATCCAACCAAGAAACGTACCTATCGTTAGGATAAAAAGTGTAGATTCAAAGTTTAAGCCTGACAAACTAAAATCGCTTTGATAGGACGTGGTTAGGAGTTCTACTGGCTGCGTTAGTATTGCCAGAACGACATAGCTGAACACGATGGCTAAAATGCCGCCGCCAAGGCCGTAAAAAATTCCCATGTATAAGAATGGACGACAAACGAAGGCGTCCGTCCCTCCAACTAGTTTGAGCACAGCGATCTCGTCCTTTCTACTTTCTATCGCAAGACGAACAGTATTCCCAAGTACGAGAACAACGGCGATGCTAAGCATCAAGGCTAGGATCCACGTGCTCATGGTGAGAAAGTCGCTAATCGCGTTGAGACGCTGCACCCACATGAGATCCAACTGAACTAGTTCGATTTCTGGTTTTTGAGAGAGTGATTCCTTGAGCTGCTGGGCTTTTTCGAATGAGCTTGCTGCATCGCTTAGGGAAACCACAATACTATGAGGGAGCGGATTCCCCGATAGGTGATCAAGGGTATTGCCTAATTGGAACACCGCTTTGAACTCTTCGAGCGCCTGAGCTTTATCAATAAACAAAGACTCTTCTACCTCTGACAGTTTGGTCAGCTCTTTTGCTATTTGCGTCCCTTGAAGTGCCGAGACTTTGTCGTTCAACATCACGGTCAGTTGTGCGGAGCTGTCCCAATCAAGCTTTGCTGAGTGTACATTGATCAAAAGCACCGCCAGTAGCGTAGGCAACAAAATAGCAATACCGATTACAGAACATGTAAAAAATGCTGCTAAGGGTTTTCGCTTTTGTTCGTGGAGAGTGTGCAGAAGCGCTTTTTTGTGATTTCCAAAATAACTCCCGAGCAGGGGTTTTTGATTACTTATCTGGGCGCCTTGCGCACTAAGCTTCCGGTCTTGCTTCTTAACACTCGACATGGCTCTCTCCATGCTGTCTCGATGCTTCTGAACCTGACTTGATAACGCCATGGTCGAGCTCGATTACCCGGTAGGGTAAGCGCGAAATTAAATCCAAATCGTGCGTTGCGACAAGCACCGTTACACCAACCTGATTAAAGTCCGCAAACAATTTCATGATTTCGGCAGAAAGGTCAGGATCGAGGTTTCCTGTTGGTTCATCGGCAAGCAGTATTGGCGGCTTGTTGACGACTGCGCGAGCGATACCCACACGCTGTTGTTCTCCTCCAGAGAGTTGAATTGGAGTGAGTTTTTCTTTGCTCAGTAGCCCGACTTTGTCTAGTGCGGCTCGAACACGTTTTGCAATCTCTTTCGGAGGTGTCCCAGCAACTTCCATGGCGATCGCAACATTATCGAAAACTGTTCGATCAAATAGCAACTTGTGATCTTGAAACACAACGCCTGCGTGCCGTCGATAGTAGGGAATCTGGCGCTGTGGAATACGCGCAAGATTTTGATTGCCAACCACAACTTGGCCTTTTGATGCTCGCTCCATCAACATGATGAGCTTGAGCAATGTACTTTTACCAGCACCAGAATGGCCAGTTAGAAAGGCCATTTCGCCACGAGGCATTTCAAAGGAAACATTTCGTAATGCCTCGTGGCCATCTGGATAGCGCTTGCCAACGTTGATAAATTGAATCATGAGGTCAGTTGTTAAACCTCTTGCTCTGATTCGAAAAGTGCTTCGATAAACTCATCCGCATTAAATGGGCGAAGATCATCAATCTGTTCTCCAACACCGATAAAACGGATCGGCAGACCAAGTTGTTTGGCGATAGCGAAGATAATTCCACCTTTTGCCGTTCCATCGAGTTTTGTGAGGCTAATACCGGTCACCCCAACGGCTTGTTGGAAAATCTGAGCTTGGCTTAGAGCGTTTTGACCTGTGCCGGCATCAAGCACCAGCATTACCTCGTGCGGTGCGCTGTTGTCGACCTTCTTCATAACGCGAACTACTTTTTCCAATTCGCTCATCAGATTATCTTTGTTTTGAAGTCGGCCAGCGGTATCGGCAATGATGACATCAATGTTTTTAGAACGCGCAGACTCCACAGCATCGAAAATCACTGATGCGCTATCGGCGCCTGTGTGTTGCGCGACAACGGGCACATCGTTACGCTCACCCCATACTTGAAGTTGTTCAACAGCAGCTGCACGGAATGTATCGCCCGCGGCTAGCATTACAGACAAACCTTGGTTTTGGAAACGTTTAGCCATCTTCCCGATTGTGGTTGTCTTGCCAACGCCATTAACGCCAACCACAAGAATAACAAAAGGTTCGTCGCGTTTTTCTATCTCAAGAGGGGCTTGTTTATCTGCGAGAAGGTTTGCTAGCTCTGTTTTGAGAGCTTGATACACAGCGTCGGCATCCTTTAACTCTTTGCGTTCAGATTTCTCGGTAATCGCATTAATGACCTGTGTGCAGGCCTCTACACCAATGTCAGCCATCAACAATTGGGTTTCTATCTCTTCCAATAGATCTTCGTCGATTTCTTTCTTACCAAGTAGTATCTGGCCTAAGCCTTGGCTTAGCTGCCCTCTTGTTCGGTTAAGACCTGAAACCATGCGTGAGAACAAGCTTTCCGCAGGAGCTTCTGGTTCGATAGCCGGAGTCTCATCAACTACTGCGGGCTCAGGCGTTTCGGTGGCACTCTGAGTTTCATTAACAGGGGCCGCAATAGATGTTTTTGCCGCCTCCAACGGCTCGGTCGGCTGTTTTTCTGATGTGATACTGGCAGTACTCTTTGCCGTTGGCTTGGCGAGAGGAGGTAACGATTTTTGTTCAATCTTGCGTGACTTGAGATCAATAAGAAAAGCAATGATGATGACGGCAATTAGCGCCAGACCAATAAGAAGATGATTATCCATGCGACTTCCAAAGATGTGTTTGGCGCAATGAAAGCGCGTAAACAATTAGATTGATAGAAACTTTGTCCGCACTACAATAGCAACTTTGGTATTGTTCAGCTCATATAATGCGTATTAATGGATTAAATTCTAATGCCAGGCCGAGTTAAAAAAAACCGCAAGCCACAAAAAAACCAAGAAGGTTCGTTTCGAATCATTGGTGGCGATCATCGAAGCCGGCGTCTGAGCTTTCCAGATGTTGAAGGATTGCGTCCGACAACGGATCGCGTCAGAGAGACCGTGTTTAATTGGTTGCAACACAGTATCCATGGAGCTCGTGTACTGGACTTGTTTGCTGGTAGCGGATCATTGGGCTTCGAGGCTGCATCTAGAGGAGCCTCGCAAGTGGAGTTTGTCGAGTTAAGTCCGGCAGCTTATAGAGCATTGAGCGAGAACTGTAAGCGATTAGATTTAAAGGCGACCATTTCTAATGAAGACGCTTTAGCTTTTTTGGAAAAGCAGCGATCTGATTCTTCAGGCTTCGACATTGTTTTTTTGGATCCACCTTTTCGTAAAGGCTTGTTGGTAGAAGTACTGAATCGTCTTGATTCAAGCGCAGTACTCAATAGAGATGCACTGGTTTACATCGAAACCGAATCAGAACTTGCTACTTTGGCTATCCCGAAATCTTGGAATGAGCTGAAAGCTAAGAAAGCAGGGCAGGTGAATTATCGGCTTTTCAAAGCCGGCTAAAGCCTTGTCAGAATTAAATTTCCAAACTGATCCGTTTCAAGGGTCCAGCCGTCCGGTATCCAAGTCGTAGAAATGGCTTCGGTAATAATTGCTGGGCCGCTTAGGATTGTGTTTGCCGATATGCGTTCTCGCGAATAGATTTTACAGCCGTTTTCTTCTTTGTATTCGTTTGTCTGGTGTGCATTCCAAGTACCTAGTGATTGA
>NZ_LWFT01000816.1:0-1221 GCF_001635105.1 Oleiphilus sp. HI0079 | reverse complement strand
GAAAGTTCCGCTTTCGAATCCGTAATGGCGCCATCCCGAGCGGAAACTCTGCATCACAATATGTTTTGTAAAGCACCTGCCAATCATCGAAGTTCACATAGGTGAGGCGTCCACTAAGGCGGTTCGCCCGCTCTTGAGGGCCAAATTTGCTACATAGCCCTAAACCAATCAGCTCGGGCTCACCAATCACAAAGTTATTGGCATAAATTCGTTCTGAGCGCGCAATGAGATCGTCCGGTGCGTCGTGAAGGTGCTCTACATTCAAGCTGGCATCATACTGCTGAAGAGCAACAAGCAAGAGTTTTTGCGTGCAATCTATTTTGTAATGCGGCGCGCCCCAATATTGCTTTTGGCCATTGCGTGTTTGGTCATAAGCGAGATCAGGCAAATTACTCATACCCCATAACGCGCGAACATCTTCGGTTCGCCCAAAGTAAAAAAAGTCACACATGTGTAGCGCAACTCTCCTTGATCTGGCGTAAGCTCTGGTAAAGGTGTTGTTCACCACGACCCGCTCGCTGAGAAAGCGATCTTCTTCACAGCGCTCTGGAAAGGACGCTTGCAGAAATTTGAACTGATCACCCACTAGATAGTTATCAGAACGTAACTTCATCGCATAAGGCGTTTTTACTCGCTTCAACCCTTCTCGAGAAGAAACGATCTGGCGATTATTGTTGGATGCATCGGGCTTGCCGTCTGCGGTATATTCCGTGATATTGCTACCCGGATCTTCATTTAACAAAAGCTCATCGTAATCTAAGCCTTCGACCGGTTGGCCCTGCCATGTCGACAAAATAACATGCGCCCCTGGCAGGTGATGACGAACGCTGGTCAGACACTTCTCGGTAATGCCCTCGTCCATAGCCCGATCAGGGCTCGCCACAACAGGCCCTTGAACCACAACGGTAATATCGGAGTTTTTAATCATAGCGAGCATTCCGAGCCTGTCTTTCGGCACAGGAGATATAGTGTAGAGCGACTTTATCGGATTGAAGAAAAGAAAGCATCTCTGCACTCACCGGTTTGTCTTCTTCGAGCGCCCGATCGATCAACTTGGCGAGCTCTCTGTGGTTTCCCTTCTCACAAACATAGTCAGCGGAGCCGTTCGCTAACAGTTCACGCGCCCCACCTGCATCGGTACTCACCACTGGGGTTCCGGCCACAATGCTTTCGACAATCACGGTAGGCAAGCCTTCAATATCAGAACTCAGCACATAAAGG
>NZ_LWFT01000815.1:0-1464 GCF_001635105.1 Oleiphilus sp. HI0079 | reverse complement strand
TGATAGAAGGACAGGTTCAGGGACTTACGGGTGACGCACCTATACTGAAAATGGAAATTATGCGTAGTCTGCCTGAGGGCATTGGACTGCGCTTTATTCTCGATTAAAACGCCGAAAAAACAATACACCCATTTGCAAGGAGGTTGCGATGCGAGCGCAGTTTGCATTCTGTACGGCTGTTATGGCGACGGCACTATTTTCAAGTACTACTGCCGCTGAGGGCGATGTTCGCTCTAACTATAACGAACCAACGCGAGGTTTTTATATTGAGCATGGAACGGTAGCCAAAAACCGTGATGCGTCTATCGAGCTGCATTCAGGCTCAGATAGTATCGATGCTGGCGGTGGTGTGCGTTTAGGTCTGCCGGGAGCAGAGCTGATTATTAATAGTGGCTTGGATGAATACGATGAGAACCAGCTTCTGCTTAAGTATGGACTACCAGATTTACAGCTTGGTGGCGAAGGTGGAAGCAATGTGCACTGGGCGTTTACAGGCGCGTATTCCCGAACGGAACTGGAAGATGAAAATGGCAATGACCTCATTGACCAGATCAACCTAAAGCTCGGTGCCGCCTTTACGGTCAACGCTGATGCGGCAACTTTTACGCTTGCGCCTCGTTTTGTCTACGCGGACGGCGATCAGCGTGATGATACGTTTGTAGAGCTCGATCTTGGCGCCTATGTGGGCATTATTGATACTCAGGCCGGATTGTTTTCGGCGGGTGTCGAAGCATTGTTTACAACTGCCGATAATACTGATGATACCTATGCCGCAGGTGTTCGTTGGGCGTATGACAGTAAGCTGAATATTGATTTTGTTCCGTTGGTCTTTAGTAACCGAGATTTAGTTGGTGTTCCCGGATTAGTGCGCGTTAATTACAACTTCTAAGTATATCGTTGGATCAACACGAATGACGAAGCTCGAGGGCTACAAAACTCAAAGCTTGTGGCTCTCGCAACTTACCGACCTTTCGATTCGTCCTAGCTTGACTGCAAACCATGACGTCGATGTTGCGATCATCGGCGCTGGCTTCACCGGCTTGTGGACAGCCTATTACTTAAAGAAAAAATCTCCCGAGCTACGGGTAGCTATTATCGAGGCCGATATTGCTGGCTATGGTGCATCAGGGCGCAACGGAGGCTGGTTGATAGGGGAGCTCTCAGAGCAGGACTCCTATCTGGAAGATCTTTGGCCGCCAGACAAAGAACGTGCCCGGACCTTATTACACGCTATTCCGCACGAAGCGCAGCGGGTGATCCAAGAAGAAAACATCGCGTGTGATTTCAAACTTGGTGGAATGTTGTATGTTGCGGCGCGCTACCCCGAGCAGAAGCACTTCCTTCAAGCCTATGAGCGGGAATTACGCCAAAAAGGCTACACAGACGCCGATTTCAAGTGGCTTGATGCGCAGCAAACGGGTGAGAAGATCGGTATGGCTAACGCAAGTGGCGCCCTATACAGCC
>NZ_LWFT01000814.1:0-1232 GCF_001635105.1 Oleiphilus sp. HI0079 | reverse complement strand
CCTTTTTCTTTTCTCGCTTTTCTTTCTGCGTGGTAAGCCAAACCTGTTCCGGCAGGAATCAGTCGGCCAACAACAACATTCTCTTTCAAGCCGCGAAGGAAGTCTCTCTTACCCGTAACCGCACCTTCTGTAAGAACGCGCGTAGTCTCCTGGAAGGATGCCGCAGAAATAAACGACTCTGTTGCAAGAGATGCTTTGGTAATACCAAGCAACTGCCGCTCACACTGTGCAGGCATCTTGTCGTCCAAGTCGGCCTTCTCATTCGCCTCAAGGAAGTGAACGTATTCAACCTGATCACCTTTGATGAGATCAGTATCGCCAGCCTGAGTCACCTCAACCTTTCGAAGCATCTGGCGCACAATCACTTCAATGTGCTTGTCATTGATGACAACCCCCTGCAAGCGGTAAACATCCTGAACTTCGTTTGTGATGTACTTCGCCAACTCAACGACCCCAAGAAGACGCAAGATATCGTGCGGATTAGACGGGCCATCAGAAACAACCTCTCCCTTCTCTACACTCTCACCTTCAAACACGTTCATCTGACGATGCTTCGGAATCAACTCTTCATATGGATCGCTACCATCTTTCGGAGTAATGACAAGGCGCTTTTTACCCTTCGTCTCTTTACCAAAGCTCACGACACCGGAAATCTCCGCAAGAATAGAAGACTCTTTCGGCTTACGCGCTTCGAACAAGTCGGCCACTCGCGGCAGACCACCCGTGATATCACGCGTTTTAGAGGACTCTTGAGGGATACGAGCGATAATATCACCCTCACTTACCTCATCGCCGTTACGTAGTGACAGCAGCGCATTCGCAGGCAAAAACATCTGGAATGGCGTATCTGTGCCAGGCAGCATAACTGGCTTGTCTTTCGCATCGACCAATTGGATCATAGGACGCACATCCTTACCTGAGGCAGGACGGTCTTTAGGATCTAAAATCTGGATACTACTAAGACCGGTCAATTCGTCGGTCTTAGTAGAAATGGTAATACCATCTTCAAAGCCGACTAACTGAATCTTACCGCTTTGTTCGGTAATGATAGGGTGCGTGTGCGGATCCCATTTAGCAACTACCTGACCCGCCTCTACAGCAGCGCCGTCTTTCACCGAAATGACCGCGCCGTAAGGCAGTTTATACCACTCTCGCTCACGACCATGCTCGTCGGCAACTGCCAAAGCAGATGAACGAGAAGTAACAACAAGGTTGCCATCTTTACGCTCGAT
>NZ_LWFT01000813.1:0-694 GCF_001635105.1 Oleiphilus sp. HI0079 | reverse complement strand
ACCTTCTTTGTGATCGTCACATTCATCTCGGTGATCAATTACACCATCTGAATCGCTGTCGGATATCTTGGCTTGCGCAGGAACAAAGGGTTGTTCTGGATAGGGTGGCACGACATCTTCATTATGTTGCGCGGGAAGCCCTGAGCCAAAGCTGTCGAATCGTGGGTCTTCGGGCGGGTTTGTACCGCATGCTGTTAAACCGAGGCCGGCGAGCACAAGCGTTAAGGTAATACGAGAGATTTTATCCATTGGTCGTTGCCTCCTCTGTGCCGGTTTCATCTTCTTTCTCTAGCAGCGGGGTCATCACGTTTACACGCAACGCATCTAAAATGTAGCTCATGCTCGCAACAACACGATACTGGGAGTATACATACTGATAGTCTGACGCGAGATATTGCTTGCGCGCTTCAAATAGCTCGTTTTGTGCATCTAACAAATCAAGAAGGGTTCGACGGCCCGCTTTGAACTGCGCCATATACAACTTGGCGCTCTCTGCAGACTGATCAACGTAATCCTGTAGATGAACGAGTGTTTGTTTGAGCGTCATGTAGGCGTCCCATGACGAGTCGACATTTGCTTGCACTTCGCGATAGATACGATTAGAACGCATGCGCGCGGCCTCTTCCTGATAACGCGCTTGTTTCTGCTTCGAATTGCTACGGCCGCCTGAATAGAGATTCCAGTTCATCTCAAG
>NZ_LWFT01000812.1:0-1066 GCF_001635105.1 Oleiphilus sp. HI0079 | reverse complement strand
CGAGGCCAAGGAAGGAAAGAAATCCTACTACATCGGTAATCGTAGTCAGAATCACGCCTCCTGCAAGCGCTGGATCGATGTTTCTAGACTTCAGGAAGTAGGGTAGCGCCGTGCCGGCGAGTGCTGCGACCACGAGGTTGATTAGTAATGCAGCGGCGATCACCACGCCAATCTTTGGGTCTGAAAACCACAGCACGGCTAGGCCAGAAACAACGATCGCCCAAAGCATGCCATTTAACAGGCTAACTACAAATTCTCTGTTTAATAACCACTTTAGGTTACTAGAACTTATCTGGCCAACGGCCATCCCGCGAATAACCAAGGTGAGTGTCTGGCTTCCAGCGATACCACCCATACTAGCGACGATTGGCATGAGCACGGCAAGTGCGACAACTTGTTCAATGGTCGCTTCAAACATGCCGATGACTCCGGATGCAATAAAGGCTGTGACGAGGTTAATGCCAAGCCAGACGGCGCGCCTTTTCGCGGTTTGCTTTACCGGCGCAAACGTATCGCTGTCTTCATCAAGACCAGCCATACTTAATAACGAATGATCTGCGTCTTCACGGATAACATCAACTACGTCATCAATCGTGATTCTTCCGAGAAGAATACCTTCGTCGTTTACTACGGGCGCCGTTACGAGATCCTGTCGAGCAAATAGCGTAGCAACTTCACTTGAACTGGTGCTGACATTGATTGAAACGGTATCGGTTGCCATTACCTCACGAACTGTCGCACTGGGATTCGAAACAAGCATGGATGTAAGTGGCAGCGTGCCAACCAGAACGCCTTTTCTGCTTACAACAAGCAAGCTGTCGGTCATTTCAGGGAGGCTTCGATGACGACGAAGATAGCGCAGAACAACATCTAGAGTGATATCCGCGCGAATCGTCACGGTATCGGTGTTCATCAAGCCGCCCGCTGTGTCCTCTTCGTACGCTAGGACTTCTTCGACACGTTCACGGTCTTGCGCATCCATTGAGTCGAGTACTTCTGAGGTAATCGTCTCTGGAAGGTTTTGAAGAATGTCAGCGAGGTCATCGGTGTCCAGATCTTCTGTCGC
>NZ_LWFT01000811.1:0-775 GCF_001635105.1 Oleiphilus sp. HI0079 | reverse complement strand
TTGAGCTTGTCGATGTTATCCCACTTTGCGGAATCCTTCGGTACCATGATCGAGGGAACATACATGGGCATTAACTTTGGCTTTGATAAAATTCGTTTTATCAGCCCGGTCAAAGTAAACAGCCGAATACGTGCCGTGGCAACGCTTAAATCCATCACGGAGAAGCGCCCCGGCCAGTTCCAATTTCTTACCCATATTAAGGTGGAGATTGAAGGTTCCGAAAAACCAGCACTGCTTGCAGATTGGCTGACCATGCAATTAGTGAAGTAAAGACATGGAATACATATTCCATCAACACGAAAAGATGAAGGTTTAGAAAATGACAATTAATTTCACTGGACAAGTCGCCATCGTAACGGGCGCGGGTAATGGTCTTGGTCGTTCACACGCACTGGAGCTCGCAGCGCGTGGCGCGAAAGTTGTTGTAAATGATCTTGGTGGCGCACGCGATGGTAGCGGCGCATCTTCTGCAGCCGCAGACGAAGTTGTACAAATCATTAAAGAAGCAGGCGGTGAGGCATTTGCACACGGTGCAAACGTAGCAAACTACGCTGAAGTGGAAGATATGGTTAATCAAACCATGGAAAAATGGGGCCGTGTTGACGTGCTGATCAACAACGCAGGCATTTTGCGCGACAAAACCTTCGCAAAAATGGATTTGGCAGATTTCCAACTGGTAGTGGATGTTCACCTTATGGGCAGCGTTAACTGTACCAAAGCCGTGTGGCAGATCATGCGGGATCAGAACTATGGGCGTATCGTCATGACCACATCA
>NZ_LWFT01000810.1:0-1229 GCF_001635105.1 Oleiphilus sp. HI0079 | reverse complement strand
GCGCAACGAAGAGGATAGCTTCGCCAGAGCGTCAGGCTCGTCCGGTTCGTCCGATGCGATGTACATAGGCTTCGGTATCGTATGGGATATCAAAGTTTACAACATGGCTGATTCTTTCAACATCTAAACCGCGCGCGACAACGTCGGTTGCAACCAGAATATCAATGTCACCTTTCTTCAGGCGGTCAACGGTTTTTTCTCGAGCCGCTTGTGGAATGTCACCATTTAAAGCTGTAGCAGAAAAACCGCGGGCACGAAGCTTAGAGCTGATGTCTTCAGTTGATACTTTGGTTCGAACAAAAACAATCACCCCTTCGTGTTGCTCTACTTCAAAAATTCTGCAAAAAGCGTCAAGTTTGTTTAGGCCTTTGCACATCCAATAACGCTGACGAACCGTGCTTGCCGTAGCATTTTTTGACGCGATCTTGATCAGTGCTGGATCATTTAGATGCTGGTCTGCGACACGCTTAATCTCTTTTGGCATGGTCGCTGAAAATAACGCGATTTGACGTGAATCGGGAGTATGTTCAAGAACCCAGTTAACATCATCGATGAAGCCCATGCGCAGCATCTCATCTGCTTCATCAAGTACGAGTGTTTTAAGGTTGTTAATTTTAAGGCTACCGCGTCGCATATGGTCCATAACTCGACCTGGTGTGCCGACAACAATTTGAGCGCCCCGTTTTAATTGCTTTAATTGAATGCCGTAAGCTTGACCACCATAGATGGAGAGTACGTTTACGCCATTTAAATATTTTGAGTAACTTTCAAAAGCTTCTGAAACCTGGATCGCCAATTCGCGCGTTGGTGCGAGTACAAGCACTTGCGTATCTGAATTTTTAGGGTCGATTTGAGCCAGTATTGGTAGAGCGAAAGCGGCCGTTTTACCCGTTCCTGTTTGAGCCTGTCCGAGAACATCTCGTCCCTGCATGAGCGTTGGAATAGCTTGTTCTTGGATGGGGGAGGCGTGTTCATAGCCTAGTTCTGATATAGAGCGCAGAAGAGCATCTGGAAGTCCCAGATCATTGAAGCTGTTGGAAGCTTGGGTCACAAAAATTGTCCTCGTTGGGATAGGGGGGTCTAAAGAGGGCGCGAGTATACTTGTTCATGACACAAAAAGCCCTGATTATTTTTTAAACAATTGTGTCGCTTCTGTTGCCCATTGCAACCACGCTTCTTCTCCAATTATTCCCCTCCTTAAAGTGATGAACGGGAAGCGTTGCGCTTCT
>NZ_LWFT01000809.1:0-1245 GCF_001635105.1 Oleiphilus sp. HI0079 | reverse complement strand
CCCGATAATAAAGCATCTGCTCATACTCACTCGGAAAGCGCTCGTTGATCATGAACGGCACTTCGGTCCGGTATAAACCAACACCTTCAGCACCATGATCCAGTGAACGTACTACATCGGCCATTAAGCCTGTGTTAACCCACGCATGGACGCGATGACCATCAAGTGTCTCACACGGCAAGTCAATAATGCTCTTGAGGTCTTCATCGAGCTCACGGTCCTCATTAAGCACCGCCGAGTAATGATCTTTAAGTTCATCAGAAGGAGAGATCAGGATATCGCCGTTATAACCATCTACGACCATCTCTCGCTGATCAAGCTTGGTCAATGGAACATCGACTAAACCCATAACCGTCGGTATGCCCATTGCCCTCGCAAGTATCGCCACATGAGAGCTTCCCGAACCCTTAATTGAAACAAGCCCGACGAGGTTTTCTCGCGGCACTTCTCCAAGCATGGTTGGCGTCAGCTCATCACTTACCAAAACCGTTTTGTCAGGGTAGGACTGATCGACCACCTCTCGCTCTTGCAAGTAGCTGAGAATGCGACGACCCAAATCTTTTATGTCAACCGCGCGTTCTCGTAGATATGAGTCGCTCATCATCTCAAAGTGGCTCGCGTAATCTTTGATGACATGCTTCAAGGCGGTTTGCGCACAAGATCCCGCACGGATTTTGTCTTGCACCTCTCCAGCCAACGCCTTGTCATCCAGCATCCCGATGTAAACATCAAACAAAGCCTGCTCTTCTGGCCGCAACTGGCTGGACAAACGTTCGCCAACTCGACGGATATCAACTCGCACAGAATCGATTGCACCGTCAAAGAGCTTCAAGTCCGCATCTATATCGCTACTTGATCGCTCAGGGACGGAGTCAAAATCAGCCGGAGGAAACATGACAATGCTCTGACCTATGGCGACACCAGGAGAGCCAGCCACACCTTTGAAAACAAGATCTTGTTCTTTCGTGGCGATTAAGGAAGGACCAATAAAGGCGCTTGTTGCCTCAGAATGGGCAATAATGCCCGCTAGCTGAGCAGAAACAGTCACTAAAAAGGCTTCTTCGCCCTCATCAAAACGCCGACTATTAGACGCTTGTTGAACCACAATAACGCCGAGCACTTTTTTGTGATGGATGATCGGTACGCCTAGAAAGCTTTCGTAGCGCTCTTCGCCCGTCTCTGGAAAATATTTATAGCGATGATGCTCCTGAGCCTGCTCAAGATTAATAGGCTCTTCACGAACGC
>NZ_LWFT01000808.1:0-1255 GCF_001635105.1 Oleiphilus sp. HI0079 | reverse complement strand
TGCATGCACTGCGCGACGCGAATAGGGCCCTTGTACACATCGTCTCAGCAATTCCTCGAGGTGCTCTAATGTGTAATCAGGCTTGAGTGCACCAATTAGGCGAATTCCTGAGTTGGCAGCGATATTGACGGCAGTCTGAACGATTCGTGTCTCGCACAAACTGTTAATAATCACAAACCCTTTGAAGCGATTTCTTGCAAGGTGCTGAAGAATCTCTTGCCCGCTTATATCCGGCAGCATGAGATCCAAGAACAAGACAGATTGATCATTTGCACTCGACAGGTGCTTTAGGCCATCTTCGCCCATCTCAAACGAGCGAATCTGCTCAATGCCAAGTGTGCTAAGCATCGTTTGTAGAATTGCCGATTTTGCTGGCGTATCTTCGATAATCGTCGCGGATACTGCGTTAAATTGGCTCAAAGTCCTTCCCCATTGGGATGCGTTGTGTTCATTGACGCGAGCAGAGTCTATGAAGCGGGTAAGACATCAAAGGGCTGACTTTCGTTACTTTTCATTTTTCACGAGAGTGACATTGATCAGCATATTCCTAAACTTAACAAAACGATTGTTCATTATTTGAACTTGGTATTGTTGTCTTGCCGGCTTCTATGCTTAAATAAGTGTAACGAATTGTAAGTTATAGTAACAAAGCGTTTCTTTCAACTTTTGCAACGAATTTAAGCTTTAGACGCTGTTATGTTCAAAAGTCGATGCGAACGCATTCGTAGTTTAAGAAAGAAGAAAAACGAAAGAAGAGAAGATATTCATTAAAGGGATGGTGGCAGTATGAATGTATTAACCAAAAGTGTGCTGGCGTTCGGCGCTAGCGTGTTGATCGCTGGGCAGGTTTCAGCGTATAGCTTTACTCAAGACCCGAACTGCACGGTGGCGGTAACGTCTCCAATGTATGCTGAATGTAGCGGCTCGTATGAACTTGGTAACGGAGAAAATGACGTTACCAATGGTGACGCGACGGACATCGTTAGCCATTTGTTAAACGAGGGCTTAGATAACAGCGGTGTTGGTGTTTTTGGCGAAGCGGACTGGACGTTTGCGGCGAAGCAAGATGTGAATGGCGCGAACGATTACTTCAGTATTTATGACATTGATAACACGTCTGGCAGTCTTAATTTGCTATTCGGCACGCTGAATTTAACCTCTGATTACGAGGTCGTGTTGAGTTTCAAGGCGGCGAAGAGTTTCAGCTTATATCGTTGGGACGCGCCGTTAGGAAATATCGATGCGATCAACTGGC
>NZ_LWFT01000807.1:0-1324 GCF_001635105.1 Oleiphilus sp. HI0079 | reverse complement strand
TTGTCCGACACAACGAGCTGGGATTCTAAGATGATGACCTGTAGCTGCAGCTCTTCCTGTTGTTCATTATCCAAGGCATTGGATTGCGGAAAATTCAAATCTAAGACAGCTGTGTGTGCGAAAATCATATTGATCAATAGAATCGGTACTAACACGATCATCAGGTTCATGAACGCGGTGATATCTAGATCAGCATCGTCGCGAGTCCGCTTATGTCTGCGCCTCATGGCAAATCCTCTAAAACTTAGTAATAGGCGTCGTCGTTAAGCGGCAGGCGCTGCGGCTGATTTTGGTTGGGGTGTTGCTGCGTGTTGTTGTGCTGCAGCGACAGGACGATCACTAATGACGTTCATCACCTTGATACCGGCCATTTCAAAGCTATCAACAATTTCATTGGTTTTTGCTTGAAGTACTGAATGAATAAGTAGCAGAGGAATCGCGGCCATTAAGCCGAACGCGGTTGTATTCATAGCAACGGAGATACTTTGTGAAAGCAACGACGCCTTTTGCGCAGGATCTGCTGATGCAACGGCAGTGAACGCCGCGATCAAGCCAATGATTGTACCCAATAGACCAAGCAACGTAGAGATGTTCGCTAACGTCGCTAGATATTGAGTGCGCTTTTCTAGTCGAGGCATCGTTTCGAGCAAGCCCTCTTCCATCGCGTACTCAATATCCTGTCGACCCTGTCGACGAGACAATCGCTGAAGTCCAGCACCAATCATCAAGCCCATTGGGCTTTTAGAGTTAGATGCGAATTTCAGCGCGCCGTTAAAGTCTTTTGAGCGGATCATTTTATAGAGCTGCTCAAAAACCTTTCGATTGCTGATTTTGGCGACGCTTAGGTAGGAGTAGCGTTCAATCGCAATAATCAAACCGACGACAAGTACGAGCGAGATGGGGTACATAAAAAAACCGCCATCTTGGAAGAAGCGGATAATGGTCTCGATCATTGGGTATTACTCCTAGCTAAAAGGTCAAATCTTTAGAATCGACCCCCTTCAAGGAGGTCGCACTGTACTATGTTAAAAATTGTAGAAAGACTTAAGACAAAATGTGGTTATATCCGGCAATCATTTGTTGCGATTTGTGTACATGGGGCGCTGGCCACATTTTTTTTGTGACGAATTTGGGGTATTTGCCTGGTGCTCAGCGCGGAGTCTGGGAAGTGTTAGGTGTTTCAAGGTGCGATTGAGAATGCTCGCTCGCTAAACCGGTCGCCTGCGAAACGAAACGCGCTGTCACTAAAGTGCTTTGTAAGATTCACGGCTGTCCATCGCTCGTTGAGTCTTGATTGGATTGTGCACCCAATCGAATTTCATCT
>NZ_LWFT01000806.1:0-36050 GCF_001635105.1 Oleiphilus sp. HI0079 | reverse complement strand
CAGTCTCAGCTTTCGGTTTTGCTTTCTTTGATTTAGAAGGTGCTGATCTCGATTGAAAACGATCAAGCTCGTCCCGTTCCGGGCGAAGACCATCCATATTTTTCCTCAATATTTTTATTTATTTCAGTAGCCCCGATTCTAACTTGCACGCAGAGATTTCTAAATAGCATTTGCATGGTATTCACTGGGTGAATAAGATATGCCACTTTCCTGACTCAGACCGCATTCGGCCGCACATCAAGGAGTAAAATGATGCAAGTAACCGTTGGTATTATCATGGGCTCGACTTCCGACTGGCCCACGATGGAACATGCAGCAACTATGCTCGACGAATTAGGTGTCGGCTATGAGACGCGCGTTGTCTCTGCGCATAGGACACCTGATCTTCTTTTTGAATACGCCGAAACAGCTGAAGAAAAAGGTATTCAGGTTATTGTTGCTGGCGCTGGGGGCGCAGCGCATTTACCGGGGATGGTTGCTTCTAAAACGTCGCTTCCTGTACTTGGTGTTCCGGTTCAATCCAAGGCACTCAATGGTCTAGACTCACTTCTTTCCATTGCTCAAATGCCTGGAGGTATTGCAGTAGGCACTCTTGCGATAGGTACCGCTGGAGCAAAAAATGCCGGACTTTTAGCAGGGCAAATCATTGCATTACAAGACGAGAACGTTCGAAGCAAGCTGAAAGCGTTTCGCCAAAAACAAACCGAAGCCGTTCTTTCTCAAGCAGACCCGAGAGGCTAAAAAATGAAAACCATCGGCGTACTTGGCGCAGGACAACTTGGGCGAATGCTCGCGCTCGCAGGACTACCGCTCGAGATGAAGTTCCAGTTTTTTGATACAAGTGGCAGCCCTAGCGTTGGACTTGAGCCGACCTACATTGAAACTGATTCGCCAACAAAAAGCGAAGCACTCATTAAGTTCATGGCTGACTGCGATGTCATTACTTACGAATTCGAGCATCTTCCACTTGAATTAACGCAGCACATTGAGCAACAACATACTCTTTACCCCCCATCAAAGTCGATCGAGATATGCCAAGACAGGACGAAAGAAAAAAAACTGTTTGACCAGTTGCGAATCCCGACAACGAAATACCACATCGTTGACTCAGAGCGCGAACTAAAAGCAGCGACTGAACAGCTTGGCTTTCCTCTAGTATGCAAAACGACAACCGAGGGCTACGACGGAAAAGGTCAATTTGTACTTCGAGAGACCGAAGATGTAGCTAAAGCTTGGGCCGAGATAGGGGGCCGCACTTTAATAGCAGAGGAATTTATTCACTTCTCTCGCGAGCTATCGATCATTGCCATACGAAGCGCCTCTGGCGAACTAAAAGTTTACCCATTGGCTGAAAACCAGCATAACGATGGCATCTTGCGCTATTCGACAGCGCCTGCGCCAAAGGTTGCAGAACACATCACTGCTGAAGCAAGCCTTTATATCAAAGAGCTATTGGAAGAGCTTGGTCACGTGGGCGTGCTAACCCTTGAGCTTTTTGAAACCGAATCAGGCCTGATTGCAAATGAAATGGCACCTCGTGTCCATAACTCCGGCCATTGGAGCATGCTTGGGGCCATGAGCAGCCAGTTCGAAAATCATGTGCGCGCAATTGCAGACCTCCCGCTGGGAGACACCGAAGCCAACCAGCCATGCTGTATGATTAACCTTATTGGGCACAAGGGCGACATTGAAAGCGTACTGCGCCTTCCCTATGCACAAGTTCACCTCTATGGAAAAGAAGAGCGGCCGGGAAGAAAGCTGGGGCACATAAACGTGAGCGCACCAAGCTATGAAGAGCTCCGCTGGCGCGTACAGAATATCGTCCAGCACCTTGAGCCTTATCCTGAATTTAGACAGTTGAAAAGCGTATAAACGCCTCAATGTAATACAAAGCGCGACCATCTGCGTATCTGAACTGTCGCAACCGCAACATTTACAACATAGATGCGCAAAAGACTTGGTGATAACATCCCAAGTCTCAAAAATTGAACACCCAGAATAACCAACACAACATTGGAGACGCCTAATGGCTATCGAACTACCAGAACTTCCATATGCAATCGACGCGCTTGCGCCTCACATTTCACAAGAGACGCTTGAATTTCACCACGGCAAACATCACAAAACGTATGTCGACAAGCTTAATGGCATGATCCCAGGTACAGAGTTTGAAGGTAAGTCTCTTGAAGAGATCATCAAGACTTCTTCTGGCCCTGTTTTCAACAACTCTGCGCAGATTTGGAACCACACATTTTACTGGAACTGCCTAAGCCCGAACGGTGGCGGCGAACCTACGGGCGTAGTGGCAGACGCGATTAACGCAGCATTTGGATCTTTCGCAGAATTCAAAGCGGCATTCAATGATCGCGCTGTCAACAACTTCGGCTCAAGCTGGACGTGGTTGGTAAAAAATGCCGACGGAAAACTAGAGATCGTTAACACGTCAAACGCCGGCACGCCAATGACGGATGGTCAAACAGCGCTACTGACCGTTGATCTTTGGGAGCACGCCTACTACATCGATTATCGTAACGCTCGTCCTACATACTTGGACGCATTCTGGGCGTTGGTTAACTGGGATTTCGTTGCTGCGAACCTAGGCTAATTTAGCCAAGAATTGTACCCAAAAAAAACCAGAGCCTTGCTCTGGTTTTTTTTGCTCAACCATCTCTATAAAATAGGCCCCCTCTCAATCGCAAGAGAGCTAACGCACCTTCATACCGTTATACAAGGTCTCGACAGGCGGTTTTTCAAGCTTATCCAACTCTTCCTGATCCTCACCCTGAGCTGCCTTCAAGTCTAGGTTTAGCTGCCACAACTGATCAAACTTATCGTTGGTAACAGCTCGCGTCGCCGCTTTATCCCTCAGAATCGTAGGCCTCAAAAACACCAATAGATTTTGTTTTGTCACGACTTCCGAAGAGCTACGAAACAACGCGCCCAACCAAGGGATATCTCCTAGTAGCGGCACCTTACTTTCGCTCATTCGAACATCATCACGAATCAAACCACCTAAAACAATCGTTTCACCATCATCCGCAAGAACATTAGTTTTGATTTGACGCTTTGTCGTAATAATATCGGCTCCAGCCGTTGAAGGAGAAACACCAGAGATCTCCTGCTCAATTTCAAGACGAACCAAGTCACCCTCACTAATACTTGGCGTCACGATCAGTTTTACACCAACATCTTCGCGCTCAATCGTTGTAAACGGATCTGAAGTGCCTGCGCCGCCAGAACTCGACTGACCGGTAATAATCGGAATGTTCTCACCAACAATAATCGATGATTCTTGGTTATCCATTGTGATCACTTTAGGCGTTGATAGTACGTTCGCACCGGCATCACCCTCTAAGGCCTGAACCAATGCTCCCCAACTGACCCCATTACTGTTGGTATCACCCACGCCAAGCGTCAAACCCGTGGTCGGCGAACCCAAAAGACTTGGATCCAAATCACCATTGGGATCGTTATCTTTATCAATTAAGGCACCAAGCAGGTTGGCCGCACTCAAACCAATCTCGTTGAAGTTGGTAAAGGCACCTGGAATAGATGCGCCTTCATCG
This sequence comes from Oleiphilus sp. HI0079, assembly GCF_001635105.1. Lineage (NCBI taxonomy): Bacteria > Pseudomonadati > Pseudomonadota > Gammaproteobacteria > Oceanospirillales > Oleiphilaceae > Oleiphilus > Oleiphilus sp. HI0079. Next base: position 32,484 of record NZ_LWFT01000806.1, on the reverse strand, counting down.
TACAACGCCCACTGAATACCCAGTTTATTGTCTGTATTATCCTGAATCTCAACAATCGCAGCCTCAATCAGAACCTGAGCTCTGCGAACATCCAACTCCTCAATCACACCCTCAAGCTCTTGCAACAAGGAAGGCTCGGCACGTATCACTAATGCATTCAGGCCTTCGTCTGCATATACACTTGCATCAACCTTGGGCGCAGCCTGTCCTTTCTCTGCAGCTTCCTCACTCACTATGTCGCCCATCAATCCACTAAGAAGCTCAGCAATCTCTTCTGCATCGGCATGCTTCAACCTAACCACTTTCGTTTTGCCACCGGTTGAAGACGGCTGATCAAGCTTGGAAATAAGACTGCGCATTTTCTCTCGAAATGGCTCATCACCTCGAAGAATCAATCGATTACTACGCTGATCAGCTACGACAGAAAACTTGTTAGCGCCTTTGCTTTGAGCGGACTGACCAAGCTCACTCGGGGCCAGCTCCTCAAGCAGTTTAACCATATCGCCCACCCACGCCTCCTGAAGCTGAATAACTTCAAGCTCGTATTTCGATGGACTATCCAACTCATTAATAATTTTGCTGATGCGCTTTATATTAGATACGTGATCACTAATGATTAGAGCGTTGGCTGCCGCGACACCTGCTAAATGCCCATACTTTGCGACCATTGGTCGAAGAATTGGTACGAGTTCAAGCGCATTCGCGTTATTTACCTGAATCACACGCGTTACAATCTGCTCATTTGGAACGCGCTTCAGCAACTTTGGGTTATCAGCCTCTTGCTTCGCATCATTCTGCTGAACGATCTTGATCACACCCGTACCTGGGATTGCTGCAAAGCCATGTACTCCCAAAACGGAAAGGAACATCTCATAAACAGCATCTTTGTCCATTGGCGTATTGGAGACGACCGTGACCTTACCTTTAACGCGAGGATCAATGACAAAGCTATAACCAGTAATATCTGCCACCTGTGTAACAAAAGCTCTGATATCGGCGTCTTTAAGGTTTACCTGCCAAGTCTGCTCTTCAGCAGTGCTAAACGCTGCGAAAGAAAACAACAAGGATATTAGAAGCGCTCGCATGCTTAGTTGTTTGAACTTATTCACGGTTAATAACTCGTCATTTAGTATTTTGATTATCAGTCACTCAGTTTAACGGATAATTAACGAAAAAACTGGCCCCATCTCGCACTACCTCAACCTCTATCGAGCCTTGTTGGTATATCGTGCTCATCATTTCTTTGTCTTGCTCAATATCGCCCAAGGTATGACCATTCACAGAGCGAATCACGTCCCCTTTCTGTAAGTTCATACCTGCAAGCATCGGATTGTTACCTTTAAACACATACCCGCCTTCCTCCGCAAAACCCAGGCCAACCGAGTTAAGCGCTCTCTCTGGATTCTCAGAAAGTCGATTTGTCGCCTCTTCGATAAAGTCTTCTGGCGTACGAATATCTCTCGATGTTTCGCGCTTAGGCCTTACAACCTCAGAGATCACTCCTGTCTGAGCGCTCTCATCAAAGTAGAGCGCCTCGTAGGCCCCATTCCGGTCAAGCAACACCCGGTCAGGGTAAACTTCGGCCAGCTTTACACCGCCCGGTAAAGAGTCGCCGATACCATAATATTCCGCAGACTTACCAATCTCTTCAATAATTGCGCCAGATTTTCCGCCCTCATCACCCGTAAAAACGCCTTTCAGAATGAGACGCAACTTGGTCTTGGGCGCCTCTTTCGGTTTCTCTGATTGAACTGCAACCTGACCAGCCTCTCCAAACAAATGATAACGATCGATTGCCCTTGTTACTCTGCGTTGACCATCAGAGTTATCGGAGTTTGAAGCCGAAAAGCGTGTTGGTATTGCCTGCTGTTTTTCGTCCAGAACGAACCACACCAGCCTTGCACATAAAGCGGCAAGATAGACCGCCAACGCCAGAGCACCAATAAAGGTGATTCGACTTGCCCACTTCGATGTCTGATCTGCACTCATCACAGGCTACTCACCCTGCGCCCAATTGACGCGAAAGTGGCTTTTTAATCTTGAAAACAACATCCGTTTCACTCGAATTAGCTGACCAAGGTTCTTGAGCAATATCCAGCACTCGTCTTGTCACTTCCCACAAGGCATCGCCACCTACTTGCCAAGAACCGCGCATCGTATCGAAGCTTGCGTCCTGGTCACGGATACCCAAATAGATCGTACCATCACTTTCTGTTCGAATGGCGCCACTAAACGCAGGCATAATCCGATCGTGAATCTCCCTCCCTGCGGGGTAGCTAATCGCCCCTCCATCCCAACTGAAACGGCCAACTAGGCGGTCCACTGTCTGACTTTCAAGATCCAACGCAAGCCCTTTAGCGAAGAGTTCTCCATCAAGCTTTACTCGTTTAGTACGCAAGAATGGGTTTAGCTTGCTCAACTCGAGGCGCATCGACTCAACCTCTAAGCGCTGAGCAGAAAATCCCACCCCCAAAACAGCATCGAGCGCGCCCGCCGTTGACTCCAATTGTACGTTCACGGGCAGAGAACCACTCCACATATCCGATAATTCAAGCTCCCAAGAGAACACACCCTCTAGATGTCTAAATGCGATATGCGCCCTTCCATCCCAAATCGTGCCATCGAACGCTTTTGTAATAACACCCAACGACTGCACCTTTGTGACAGGAGCAATAGCATACTTCCACGCAAGACTCGCCGGTAATGTCGCAATAAGAGCCACAGCGAAAGCACTGACAAAAACTAATATGATAAGAAGAAACTTTTTAATCACTGGGTTATTATTCTGGTAGAAACTCTATTGGTGGCAACATTCAAAACGCAAGTTCGAAGACCAGTCATTACAGACTATTTGAACCACGAATACCACCAACATTAGCGCATTTTAAGCCGATACATTAAAAGTTCCTTAAATCACACGCAAAAAAAAGCCCCAGCAATCGCCGGGGCCCTATTATGAATTACGCTAAATCAGCGCAAGCATCGAGACAGTTACATCATACCGCCCATTCCGCCCATTCCGCCCATATCAGGCATCGCAGGCGCTGGGTTGTCCTCCACAACTTCTGTCACCATACATTCCGTAGTGATCATTAGACCCGCAACCGAGCCAGCAGCTTGAAGCGCTGTACGAGTTACTTTTGCTGGATCGAGAATACCCATCTCGATCATGTCGCCGTATTCACCCGTCGCGGCATTGTAGCCAAAGCTACCTTCGCCTTGCTTAATTTTGTCACTCACGACAGAACCTTCGCCACCCGCATTCGCAACGATCTGACGAAGAGGTGCCTCCATCGCGCGCTTAAGCAAGTTAATGCCGACGTTCTGATCTTCGTTTTCGCCTTCCAAATCAGCAATTGCCTGAAGGGCACGAACCATAGCAACACCGCCACCAGGAACCACGCCTTCTTCAACTGCAGCGCGAGTAGAGTGCAACGCATCTTCAACGCGTGCCTTCTTCTCTTTCATTTCTACTTCTGAACCAGCACCTACTTTGATGACTGCAACACCACCCGCTAATTTGGCTACACGTTCTTGAAGTTTCTCTCGATCGTAATCAGAAGAACTCTCTTCGATTTGCTTGCGAATTTGAGCAACACGACCTTCGATATCAGCAGCCTGTCCAGCGCCATCAATGACCGTTGTGTTCTCTTTGCTAATATTAACGCGTTTCGCCGTGCCAAGATCTTCCAGCGTTGCATTCTCAAGAGATAAACCAACTTCTTCAGAAATAACCGTTGCGCCAGTCAATATAGCGATATCCTGAAGCATTTCTTTACGACGATCTCCAAAACCAGGCGCCTTAACAGCCGCCACTTTAACAATGCCGCGCATATTGTTTACAACCAATGTTGCAAGAGCTTCGCCTTCGATATCTTCAGCGATGATCAACAATGGCTTGCTTGCTTTTGCAACATTCTCTAGCACAGGAAGCAGCTCACGAATGTTTGAGATCTTCTTATCGACCAGAAGGATGAATGGGCTTTCAAGCTCAGCACTCATATTATCCTGATTATTGATAAAGTATGGTGATAGGTAACCGCGATCAAACTGCATCCCTTCAACTACGTCTAGCTCATCTTCAAAGCCGCTGCCTTCTTCAACAGTGATAACGCCTTCTTTGCCAACCTTTTCCATCGCTTCTGCAATGATGTTGCCAACGGAGCTATCGCTGTTTGCAGAGATAGTACCTACCTGCGCAATGGATTTTGTATCGTTACATGGCTGAGCGAATCCTTTTACAGCCTCAACAGCGACAGAAACACCTTTGTCGATGCCGCGCTTGAGATCCATTGGGTTCATGCCAGCAGCAACTGCTTTCAAACCTTCATTAACGATGGCTTGAGCTAGCACTGTCGCTGTCGTAGTACCGTCACCAGCTGCGTCATTAGTTTGAGACGCAACTTCTTTCACCATCTGCGCGCCCATATTTTCAAACTTATCAGCAAGCTCGATCTCTTTCGCAACGGAAACGCCGTCTTTTGTTACTGTCGGAGCGCCGAACGACTTATCCAGAACGACGTTACGACCTTTCGGTCCAAGAGTAACTTTTACCGCATCAGCCAAAACATTAACGCCGGCCAACATACCTTGGCGAGCTGCATCGCCAAACTTCACATCTTTTGCTGTCATATTTCTAAATCCTGTTTACGTATTTATGAGTCGAAATGAGTCGAAAACTTGAAGTGAATTAAGCTTCGATGATGCCGTAAATCTCGTTCTCGGCCATGATCAATAGCTCTTCGCCATCGATCTTTACTGTGTTACCAGCGTATTGACCAAAAACTACGGTATCACCAGCCTTTACAGCCATTGCTTGTACATCACCGTTGTCGAGCAACTTGCCCGATCCCACAGCCACAACCTCGCCCTGTGAAGGCTTTTCAGTCGCACTGCCTGGCAATACAATTCCTCCAGCGGAGGTGGTTTCTTCTTCTTTGCGACGTACAACAACACGATCGTGTAATGGACGGATTTTCATCTCAATGATTCTCCTAACAGGTTATCAATCCAGTTAAATAGTTCTCTTGCGAGTTTTTCTATAAAAACACAGTCCTTTCAAATTCAAGGAGTGCGTATCTAAGTGATGGGATAAGTTGGGCCACGCATCTTCATTTCAAGGGGTACATGAATAATTTTTTTGCTTTTTTAAGGGTCTATCCGCTTGTCTTTTACTTCAACATACTCTGCATCAATTACCACATTGCCATTTTCACTCTCAACATGGGTTTTTCGATATTCCGCTTGACCAGCATCGTAGCTTTGGTAAGCGGTCTGTCCAGACACCACCATCCGTTTTGCCACCCCTTTTGCTAATTCTCGGCGAATAGCCGGGCTCAACAAAGCAAAACCTATCGCATCGGTGACAAACCCAGGAGTAAGTAGCAAGGCACCCGCCACTGCGAGCAGCAGACCCTCGCCTATTTCAGACACAGGTAACGCGCCATACTGCGCTTTTCGCTGAGCACGCATCAACGTGCTTAAACCTTGATGCTTTAGCAGATTAACCCCAATGATCGCCGTTAATAAAACTAGAGCTACGGTATACCAAGCGCCGATTAGAGAGCCCACTTTTATCAGGATCAGCATCTCGAGAATCGGCATTACAATAAAAAGAACAAACAAAACGCGCACAAGCACACCTTTTACTAATTGGCTTTAGGGTTTAAATTGGGGCGAAGACTTAGATTTTCAAGACTTCATGATGGATAACAGTTCAACCAGAACAGAAGCGATTCTCGCAACAATCGCTGCCATACCAAAAGGCAGGCTCAGTACATATGGACACATTGCGCAGGCGGCGGGGTACTCTGGCAATGCTCGACTGGTTGGTCAGATTCTAAAACAGCTTCCGAGCGATTCAAGCATCCCTTGGTTTCGGGTAATCAATGCACAAGGCAAAATCTCCTTCCCAGAAAGCTCAGAGCATTACTTGAGTCAAAAAAACGCGTTAATGGCCGAAGGGCATCCCGCGTTGATTGGCAAATCACACCTTAGTAAAAAACTTTGGCCTTAATAGCAGCGTCGACATACTGATTAAACCGCGTGTTTTTTGTGACCAAACACGCAGTGTACGTTTCTTTACAATCCGAGCGAGAATCTTAGCTACAGTAAGTATATAACGATCAATTTTGCGTGATGCATTAAACCGCCTACCGGTGGTGATAGAGCATTGCTCGCAGCGCAGTAGGCCACAGAGCCAAAAGCATTTAACGCCTGTTGCAAGCAAAACATGCAAAATTAGAACACTTACAAAACGGGTACTCGGGATCTCAATATGACTCATCAAAGTCTTATACGTTCACAGATAAAGCAGCACCTAGATGAGCGAAACACCAAGTTAACACCTTTAATAGAGGCCGTAAGTGAGGCTTTTGATCGATCGGATGCAGACAAGCGAGAGCTAGAGGCAACAATCCGCGATAATCAAGCTGAGTTGGAGCAACGAAATGCAGAGCTCGCAGCACAAATTCGTGAGCTGCAAACCACCAAAACAGCGCTGCAAGAATCCTACTCCCTATTACAAACTAGCTTAAGCTCAACGTATGACGGGCTGTTTTTAATCGACACCAACGGCTCAATACGACTCACTAATCCAAATTTCAATAAAATGTTCCGCATGAACACATTCAATGCGGGCTTGGCGCACGTTAACGATTTTATCGAACATACAGAAACCGTTGTAAACGAAAACACTCGATTCGGCGTCGCGCTGCGCAAGTCGACAGAAGAACCAGAGCACAGCATCAACATTGAAATAACTACGAAAGATGGCCGTTGGATTGAGGCGCATTCCAAGGCGCATTGGCACGACAATGAAATCGTCGGCCAAGTATGGAGTTTTAGAGACGTCAGTGCCTTAAAGTTAAAGGAAAAAGAAGCGGAGCATCGCACATTTCATGACTTCCTAACCGGCCTGCCAAACCGCAGGTCTCTTTTGGCTAGACTACGTAAGTCTGTTGAAGAATCGCGACAATCCCGAAACGATGTCATCGTCATGTTCATCGATCTCGACGGATTCAAAGATGTGAATGACTCGCTTGGCCATAGCGTTGGAGACTCTCTCCTCATTGAAGTTGCTCGCAGAATGGAAAGTAAACTGCCGCGAAACGCTACGTTGACCCGCCACGGCGGGGATGAGTTTGTTGCAATCTTAACGCGCCAGCATGGTTTGCACGAGGCACATACATATTCTGAGCGAATTTTGAGCTGCTTCAGCGCCCCCTACCATATTGGAAAGCAAGATATTTACATGAGCGTGAGCATTGGCATCGCCAGCATGCAAGACCATGGAGAAGATCCAGACCGCCTTATCACCTATGCGAATCTCGCAATGACCCAGGCGAAAAAACAAGGATCGAACATTTATCAGCTTTACGATGCTTCGTCATCCTCCCAGTGCGAACACCGCTTGCGAATCCGCAACGAGATAAATCAAGCACTGGAACAAGATCAGTTTGAGCTATTCTTCCAACCAAAAATTTGCCTAGAGTCAGGTACGATAAAAGGCGCAGAAGCGCTCATTCGGTGGCGAATGAACGACGGAAGCTTCCGCAGTCCGATGGAGTTCATTCCCATCGCAGAAGAAAGTAGTCAAATCATTCCTATAACTCAATGGGTTATTCGCAAGTGCTGCGAATATCTAAAAGAGTGGATGCCCCATCTGGATAGCGACTTTGTCCTAGCATTAAATATTTCGGCCAAACACTTTCAACGTGGACTGCTACAAGAGCATGTCGCCGAAGTCCTTAGAGAAGTGAAGACACTGCCATCTATGCTTGAGCTCGAAGTAACTGAAACGGCCATCATGGATGATATTGAGCTTGCGGTCTCGACGCTCAATGAACTCAAGCGCCTCGGTATACGCACGGCAATCGATGATTTTGGCACAGGTTATTCTTCGCTTAGCTACCTGCGCAAGCTACCCATAGAAGTATTGAAGATCGACAAGAGTTTCATCGATGAAATCCCCGAATCTGCAGAAGACCGAACACTCGTAAAAGGCATTATCGATATGGTTCATGCTTTGGGTATCGAGGTAGTCGCAGAAGGCGTTGAAAACCATGAAATGGCGGTACTTTTGCAGAACATGAATTGCGATTTAGTACAGGGCTATCACTATTGTCGCCCAATCGCTGACAAAGATTTTCTAAGCTTGATCAAGGAGAGCTTATGCTACATCTAAGCTTTACTCAGCAGCTGTGCCACGTCGCTAAAATCAACCAAGGTGCAGCAGCGAACGATGCGATATTCGGTTTGTCATCAAACAACAAGCTCATCACCGCAGCGCCTGCGCCGTTCGAAGCACTACCTACACCTTACCTTGCATTGAGGAAAATCGCTCAACGCTGCCTAAAGAATAAGCTCTAAGCTCCTCTAAACTCAGCGTGGCGCTGTATACCGTATATAAGTAATAGTACCGGCAGCCCCATGCAACTCGCGATCAAAAAGAAGTTCGAGTAACCGAGATTATCAACCATGCTTCCTGAGTATCCACCAATGACTTTTGGTAGCAAGGTCATCAACGAACTAAACACGGCATACTGAACCGCCGTAAACGACACATTAGTCAAGCTCGACAAAAACGCTATGAATGCAGCGCTTGCAAGACCCGCCGTCAAGTTATCGGCCGAGATCACAAGATACAACAGTTCGATATTGTGCCCTGCCTGAGCAAGCAGCATAAACAAAAGATTCGTTAGCACCGTCAATATCGCTCCGGCATAAAGCATACGAATAACACCATACCGAACAGACAAAACCCCACCCAAGAAGCCACCCGCGATCGTCATAAACAAACCAAACGTTTTTACCACACTGGCTATTTCCGTCTTAGTAAACCCCATATCCTGAAAAAAGACGTTTGAAATAACTCCCAAGACGATATCCGAAATGCGATAGAAGCCCACAAAAACCAACAACAACAGTGCAAGACGAACACCGTAACGCTGAAAGAACTCCTGTACAGGCTCAACATAAGAATCGTGAATCAACTGTTTTTCGTAGAGCGGCGTAAACGAAACTAATCGAATGAACAAGGCAACCGTTACGAGTCCGCCCAGCAAACGCGCCGCCTCAATAAGAAAGTTAGCGAGAGGCGCATTGTCGAGCCTAAACGTTAATTCTGTTTTGAAGTCTTGTGCCGCTTCTGACCCAACTGCATACAAAAGTACAAACAAAGCGACACTCAGCACGAACAAACAAAGAAAGCGCAGATATTGACCGGAAGAGTATTGATGCAAACTAACCGAAGATGTAGGTTCGGATACAAGCAATGTGGTCAACAGCCCGACGAGCATTACCAATGACATAGCGAAATAGGTTAAACGCCAGGCTTCGTAAGAATATGCGTCTGGCGCAGATCCAAAGTGACTCGCCAAAACCAGCGCGCCCGCACCAGAAACGAGCATACCTATTCGATAGCCTGCGATATACGTCGACGACATCAATGCTTGTAAATCGACCCCAACAGACTCTATGCGATAGGCATCAATGACAATATCTTGCGTTGCAGACGAGAATCCCAGGAGCACAACAGCAAGCGCCATTACGTTCAGTGCGTTCTCCTCAACTGGATTAATCATGGCAATCAACGCAATCGCCAACATCACAGCCACTTGCGACACTAACAGCCATGCCCTCCTTCGTCCCAGCACTCTCGTCAACAACGGCAATGGGAGGCGATCAATCAAGGGGGCCCACAAAAACTTAAATGAGTACGCTAGCGCAGCCCAGCTGAAGTACGTCACTGTCGAACGTTCAACGCCAGCCTCCCTCAGCCACAAAGATAAAGAGGAGAAAATAAGTAGTAGCGGTACACCAGCAGAAAAGCCGAAAAACAGCATCGACAGAACTCTGGGGTGCTTGAAGGACTGCAGTGATTGCCGCCAATCCGAGTGCGCATGCAGCATAGTTTTATTCTTCTAATAATAGAGAGGGTGAGATCCCTCTCTTAAGCGACAAAAAAGCTAGCCTGTCGAAACAACTGAACTAACCACACTAATCTCTAAAATTGTTGTACTGAAGAGGCATGTCGAGATCAGATTCTCGAAACAGCGTCATGACCTGCTGTAAGTCATCCCTCTTCTTACCTGTAATTCGTACTTTTTCGCCTTGAATGGCCGCCTGAACCTTTATTTTGGATTCCTTGACCATCTTAACCATCTTCTTGGCAGTCAAAGAATCGATGCCCTGTTTGAGTTCAAACGTTCTCTTTACCAACTTACCCGCTTTACTGTCGCCGGCTTCCACCATCGCCCGAGCATCGACTTTGCGCTTTGAAAGCGCCATTTGTGTAATCTCGATCAACTGCTCAAGTTGAAAATCCTGTTCAGCAGAAAACGTTAGTCGTCCGTTTTCGAGCACGATGTCAGCATCAACATTTTTAAAATCCCAGCGATTACCCAGTTCACGTTTTGCTTGATCAATAGCATTTGTGACCTCATGCATATCGACTTCTGAGACCGTATCGAAAGATGGCATGTTAAACTCCGTTATAATCTGAAGAACAATTAGAAAAACTTAGGGATTTAACAAGTCTACACAAGATGCGGATTGCGGGGAATGTCAATCGGTTTGTCGCACTGTGTAGCAGACAATAAAGGAACGCTAGAATGTCCGAACAATCGATTCTTATCGTTGATGATGCGAAGTTTAGTGCCGCGCTGGTTGCCAAGCGGCTCACAAACGCAGGCTTCAAAGATGTACGCACTGCTAATCACTCACGCGATGCCATTGAGCTGCTGAAAAATCGCGCTTGCGATCTACTCATCGCCGACTGGCTTATGCCCGACATGGACGGCATTGAACTTTGCCAAAATGTTCGCGAAATTGACTCTGACCATCATTTTACGTACTGCTTATTGATTACGGCTAAAGACGGGAATGACTCTCTAAACCATGCTCTGGAAAATGGCATGGATGATTTCATTCTGAAGTCAGAGCTGAATCAACAACTTATCCCTCGGGTTAAAGCTGGCCTTCGCACGAGCGCAGCCCTTAATCACGCTCAAAAACGCAATGCGACGATGCAGCAAGAAGTCAACAAACTGCTTGCATTGAAGGGTCGTGATGAAGCAACCGGTTTAGGCAACACCGCTCATGCTTGCGATGCAGTCACAAGAGTACAAAAGCATGCCGATGCAAGAGGTGGCGCGACCAGCTATATGACGCTTCAGATCCAAAACTGGGATCAGATTGCTAGCGAATACCGAAATGTCGTCTGTAATGAGCTTGGCACTCAAGTGGCGAAAAAGATTAAGAGCCTAGTGCGCCCTCTTGATGAGGTATGCCGCCTTACACGTGACGAGTTTGCCATCATCGCGCATTTTAAGGATAGCAACGATTGCAACCTATCGACTTATCGCAGGATTCACCAAGGGCTAGACAAACAAGCCTTTAAAACATCGGCAGGCTTTATTTCTGTCTCTGTCGCATGCGCGATTTGCTTTATTGATTCCGGAGCGAAAACAGCAGAGTTGGAGCAACTAATCCAGTTCAATCATGCCCAAATTCAGAATTGTGAAACACGACAAGCCATTGCGGTATCACCTTGGGAACAGACAGCATAAGCACGGGCTGGGCATGCACTATAACGCGACTTGCCTATCACTGATCAGCAATAGAGCAGTACGAAACAGACTGAAACAAAACGGTAACATTGCTACGAAACTGCTTACCGAAAGCCTCTACTCTATAGAGTTTCGGAGCATTAAAATTCAATTGTGGATTAAATGAAGTATCCCGATTCAGCGAAGCGTCTCGCGAGACGCTTCGCTCTTTTTCGAGTTATTTGATCCTCAATTATTTAAGAACGCTCCACGCTCGACGCAACATCGACTGGAGCGTTTTTTCGTTTTGGATGCATCAATTTTATCCAAGCTACTTCTCGGGATAACCAGTGATATCTTGAATAGACCGGTACAAAGGCTGCAACTGTTTGTACATCTTCAAATACACCTCTTTGTATAATCGGTCGTACACTTTGTGTACCTGCTGATCTGGCTCAAACCTTTTACCAACACGCGTCATACTCTTAATCGCCGCTTCACAGTCTGGATACCACCCAAGTGCAACCGCTGTGTCCATCGCCGCACCCAAGCCGGAGGTTTCATAGGTATGAGGCCGTTCAACGGGCAAACCAAAAATATCTGCCGTGAGCTGCAAAGCAGCGTCACTTTGAGACCCTCCTCCCGATACGCGCAGAAGACGCACTTGCTGCTTATTGCGTTGTTGAAGCCGTTCAAGCCCGTCTCGCAAGCCGTAAGCAAGACCTTCGAGAATGGCGCGATAAACATGCGCACGAGTATGCACATCACCAAAGCCAATAATTCCGCCCTTCGCCTCAGGGCCTGGATCTCTCACCCCAGGCGTCCAATAAGGCTGTAGCATCAAGCCCATAGAACCGGGCGGAACCGTATTAACAAGCTCATCAAACAAACTTTCAGGGCTGACATTCTCTGCTTCGGCGATACGCTGCTCTCGCAAACCAAACTCTTGCTTAAACCAGCTAACCATCCAAAAACCACGAAAGATCATAATTTCCGAGCAATAGTGATCAGGAATTGCAGACGGATAAGCGGGCATAAATCGCATGGGCTCAACATACCGTTTACTTGTGGTATTGATCGTCGCCGTTGTACCGTAACTCATACACGCGACATCGTTCGTATGCCCGCCAGAACCTAGAATCTCGCACGACTTATCAGAAGCAGAAGCCATCAACGGCAAACCAGAGGGAATACCCGTCAGCCGAGACGCCTCCTCTGTAATCTCGCCCATTTTGGTTGCTGGACGATAAAGCTTTGGAAACATCTTGGTACTAAATCCCGGAAGGAGTTTATATCTCCAGTCACGCTCGGGCGCCCACTTCAATGCTTTGTAATCAAAAGGCAGATAAGCCACTTGTGAAGCGACAGAGTCGACGTATTCGCCACACAAACGAAAGTTTAAAAAACCTGAAATATTAAGGTATTTATATGTCCTTTCCCAAACATCCGGTTGCCGAGACGCGATCCAAAGATACTGAGCTCGTTGCTGGTAGCGCTCTACTAAATCTCGCGCACCGGCAACTCGAAACAATAATTCATAGGCCTTGGGAAGATGCCCTAAAGGCTCAGAATTGCGCTGATCAAGCCACGTAATGGCTGGACGCAAAGGCTCGCCCGATTGATCGACGTTAACCATCGTGCCGCGCTGAGTCGTCACAGAGACTCCCGCAATGCTCGAGCGTGCGAGACCTTGCTGATCCATGTCATCCCATAGCTGCGCACAAGCGTCGAGCATGGCATCCCAATACACCTTGGGTTGCTGCTCGGCCCAACCCGGGTGCTCGGAAAAATAGGGTTCAATCTCACGCTTGCCCTTGGCAAGCAAGTTACCCGACTTGTCGAAGAGCAAGGCTCGTACCGATTGCGTTCCGTTATCAATCGCCAGAAGCGTCTGTTCAGTCATGGCGCCCCCCCGAGGACGAAGCGAGCGGCACACTATAGTAACGCTGAACAATACCCATATAACGCTGCCACTCGTCTTGCCAGCGCTCGGAAGACCAACCCAACTCCCTTCGCAGAAGCTCAGCAAGCGGCTGAATCAGAGCACGTGCACCGTTCGGTTGCAGCATCCCGATACGAACCCGACGCAACAACAAATCGTCCAAATGCGTAACGCACTCATTGCGACAAGCCCAACGCAACTCCTGCAACAACGTTTCGCTAGTGCCAAGGTGCCTCAGATCGCTCTGTTCTGCACTCTTCAAAAGAGCATGCACACGTGCCCCGTATCGCCCGATTAAACGCCGCTGCACCGACGCACTCAAGCGCAGCGAGTCTGGCAACGTTTGCGGCTCGAAATCGCTTGTCTCGGTCAAATCTCGCTGACTAAGCTTATCTGATAAATAAGGCTGAGCCGCTCGCAGCACCTCTAGCGCAAGTAAACGAAACGTCGTCAGCTTTCCGCCAGCAATACTGACGCAGCCCTGGTCATCCCAAATCATGTGTTCTCGCTTTTCATCGGAAGGCGTCGCTTGTTCAGGATCACTGTCATCGCTCGAACTGTCATAGCCATCCACCACCACCGGTCGAACCCCTGACCAAGAAGCAGTCACATCTGACGCCGTCAGTTCTGCTTTTGAAAACTGGTAATTGGCTGCATCCAGCAAATACCTTAGCTCATCGGCATGAATATGCGCTTCCTGATTCAACTCAGGCTTATGATCAAGATCTGTCGTGCCAATCACCGTTTGTCCCTCCCACGGAAAAACAAACACTGGCCGTTTATCTTCAGGGTGGAAAAAACTCACTGAAAAAGAAACCGGCAAGCGCCAGAACGGCACAACCAAGTGGCTACCCCGCAGAGGACGGATGTGTTTTTTATGCCCCAACTTCTGACGAAGCTCATCCGTCCATGCACCAGAAGCATTCACTACAGCCCTCGAGCGCACATGAAAAGTGTCCCCCGAACTATCATCTTGCAAACACACACCACTTGTTACGCCAGATGCATCACGAAGCAGATCTGTGGCCTTAAGATAATTTAGCGCCGTTCCGCCGAGGCGGTTGCCATCGTCCAACACACGCATAACGAGCCGTGCGTCGTCGGTAACGGCATCCATAAAGTGGGTTACCCCAAGCAAGTCTTCGCTCCGCACTCCGGGCGCCCAATAATCCTGAACATGGCTTTCTATAAACTTGCGGTACTTTTTACCCGCAAAAAAATCGTAAATCGCCAATAACTTATCGAACACCCAAGGGCCGGGAAACCCGCCTTTGTAATGCCCCATCAAAAAGGGCAAAGGATCAACAAGACCTTGCAGCTGTTCCATTAGGTTCTGGCGTTCGGTAACAGAATCCTTGGCGAGCCCAAACTGACCTTTGCCAAGATAGCGCAAACCGCCATGCACCATTTTTGAAGACCGGGAAGATGTACCCCAAGCAAAGTCTTTCTGATCAACCAACAGAACGGTCAATCCTCTTGCACAGGCTTCACGATATACACCAGCTCCAGTGATACCGCCGCCAATCACGATCAGGTCAAATTCAGTATCACCCGCCTTTAGCGCCCTGATCTGTTCAGCGCGCCATCCGGGCGTCCAGTTCGCAGCAATCATGCTAGGCCTTGGACTTCGTTTGCGGCGACTGCGCTTGCTGCTTCACATCGACTAACAAGGTACCTGGATTCAGCAGACCTTTTTCGTCCATGTGCGAACACAAGCGCTCGATCATGCTCATCGCAAGCGCACCTTTTTCAGTCGGGAGGTAAGGCGCATGGTCTTTACCCACGCCATGCTGATGACTAATGGTACCGCCATTGTTCACAATCAACTCGGAGGTGGTCGTTTTCAGTTTATGCCAACGTGCCAGCGTCTCTTCGTAACTGTCCGCAGCACGAAAGACGTAGGTGGTATAAATGCTGGAGCCTTGTGAATAGAAATGCGATAGGTGGGTAAACACGTGCACTTTCTCGCCTTTGTCGGCCAGGCCTGTCCGTAAATTGTCTTCCATGGTATTCAGTAGATGATTTACGTTGCTCCAGTCTGTCGACGTTTCGAGCGTATCGACAACGTATCCCTTCTCCCACAACGCTTCTCTGAGATAAGGCATGGTAAAGCGCTTTTGTGCCCATTTCTTTCCAAGGAAGTTGCCCGTATAAACGCCACCCAAAGGTCGAGTAAGGCGTTTCATCAAGCGGTGAGCCGAGCGGCACTGATCAGGCAAACCTGTGATACCAAGCGTCATCATGCATTTACCCTCGCCGGCACCGCGCCACGCTAGATATTTTTCAAGCAAGGTAATTTGACCAGGATGACCGGCAAGCGCCAATTGAGTGGTCGTTTCAATAGCATTGCTCAGACGAAGCATGGATAACTGAACTTTAGATTGCACAAGATGCCTGGCAGCGGCCTTTGCCTGCTCCCAAGATGGAAAGAACAAGACATAAAAGTCTTCTTGCGTGGGTAAAGGTGTCACTCGTACTTTGACCTCGCTAATCACGCCCATTCGACCTTCCGAACCGAGAATCATCTCGCGCACATCGGGACCGGCTGACGATGCAGGAATCGTCGGGATATCCAAACGCCCTTTCGGTGTCTCAATACTACCGCCGGCAAACATCTGCTCAATGCGTCCATACCGCAAAGACTGCTGGCCACTGGAACGACTTGCCACCCAACCTCCAACGGTAGAAAGCTCGAAGCTCTGCGGGTAGTGCCCGAGGGTATAACCCTTGGCGCGCAATTGTGATTCAACAAGGGGCCCCGGCGTGCCAGCGCCAAAATTGGCGATTAAGCTGGCGTCGTCAATATCAAGCAGACGACACATCCGAGTAAGCGCAAGCGTCAGGATCGGCTTGTCAGACGTAAACGGGTTGATATGCCCCGCGACACTCGTGCCGCCACCATAAGGAATCAATACAATGTCGTTGTCGTAGGCAAAACGCACCAGCTCTGCCACTTCGTCTTTCGTTTCGGGAAACGCCACACCGTCAGGAAAACATTCAAACTGACCACTGCGCATCGCGAGCCAGTCCGGTAGGCTTTGCCCTCGCGCATGTCGCAAACGGACTTCCGGGTCTTTTGAGATAAGTGAATGTTCAGGCAAGCGTGATTCGGGCACTTGCGCCAAAACAGACTCTAAACTTGCATCGGGTAAAGGGCTCGCCTGACCGACATGCTCAGCTAAAAACGCATCTCCTGTTTCAGGCAAATCCATCTTGTTTTCTTCATCACCCCAGCCGTTCCAACGTCGCATTTTGTTCACCTATCTACAATTAGTTTCAATCATGATGTTCGCATCATAAATTCTTACGCTAAAATAGCACTGACATTTTCGGACAACCAACATTATTTGCGAGAGTCCTTTGAAGCACTTAGGTTTTGCCTCCATCGCAGCGCTAAAACAGTACCTCCGCTATGCAGAAGCAAAAAAGCTTGAGACAAGGTTTCTCCTGCAGAAACTTGGGCTAGTCCAAAACATTCAACAATCCGATGAGGGCCGTATCACGGGGGAGCAATTCCAGGCTTTTCTCGAAGGCCTCATAGAAATAGCCAACGACCCTAGCCTGGGGTTAAGCAGCGCATTGTACGTTCAAACCCATTCATACAGCTTATTAGGCACGATCGCAGAGAGCAGCAAAACCATCGGCGACGCCATTGAACGCATTCCGCTGTTTGAGCGCCTTGTTGGCGATATGGGAACAACACAGATAGAGCGTTCAAGCGACGCGATTTCGCTCACATGGCAATGCAACTACACGAGCCCCGAGGTTGTCCCCCATATGATTGATAATGTGCTCGCAAGCTGGACACTGTATGCGCGATGGCTAACCAATAGCCGAACTCGAGCTCGAAAGGTGTATTTACAACGCAATGCTCCGAATGCCGACGTACTCGCACAATACCAACGAGTCTTTGAATGCCCTGTTTTGTTTGGACAAACTCGCAATAGCATTGAGCTGAACAACAAGCACTTAGAATTGCCCCTACGCAGCAAACACAATTCCAAGAATCTGGGCATGGATGGTCAGGCTCTGGAAGGCAAAGCACGAACCGAGCTTTCGCGTTTACATCTCGAAGGTGAGTCTTTTAGTGAACAGGTCTTGCGCTCAATTCGCGCACACTTACAGCTGGGTATCGCGAGCAAAGAACTGATCGCACAGGAGTTTTCTATGTCAGAGCGAAACTTACAAAGGCATTTAGCGCGCGACAGCGTAAGTTATCGAGCACTCGTAGATGCCGCCAGAGAAGAGCGTGCTATGAACTTTCTTACGCAAACACAGCTTTCAACCACTGAGATCGCGCACAACCTGGGCTATCAAGATGAGCGATGTTTTTTTCGCAGTTTTAAGCGTTGGACGAAACAAACTCCCATTCAATATCGGCAATCGCGTAATTGTTAATGCGTGAATCCATAACCGAATTAAGCAGACTGCTCATGAGCAGCGCGCTTTGTTTTTGGTTTTAGTGCTTTCATCTCATAGAGCTTTTGATCTGACGCTTTCAACAGCGCTTTCGAGTCGAAGCTGCGAATCGCTTCGGTAGAAACAACACCATAACTAACTTTAACTGGCACATCTTGACCATCGGCGCGCAGCGGAACAGCTTCAAGCTGCTCCTTGATCCTGCCAGCAATAATCTCGGCCCCTTCCTGCTTTTGATTGGGCAGAAGAATCACAAATTCATCTCCCGCAAAACGAAACACAAGGTCGCTCTTGCGGGTCATTTCCATTAGCAAATGCGCGACATGTTTCAAATAAACATCGCCCATTTCGTGCCCGTATGTGTCGTTCACCAACTTGAAATCATCACAATCAATAAACATCAATGCCAAGTGCTCGCGCTGACGCTGATGACGACTTAATTCTTGGTCTAGGCTTTCTTCCAGCTCACGACGATTTCGGAGATGCGTTAGCGGATCGCGTGTTGCCAAAAAGCTCACCCTTTCTCTAGCCCAAACACCGATGAGCGATAAAGACACCTTTACAGCCAACTGCTGCAAGAAAAAATGGTCTTTATCTGGCGAGTAGCGCTCTTTGTCTGGCGAACCCAGCACCAGCGCACCCACGACCTTTTTCTCCAAAATAAGCGGTAAAATCGCGATAGACTGCAAAAGCGGCAACACCGATTTGGGAATCATCGCCCGAAATTGCGGCATTCGCTCATTCTTCAACAAAGGCTGCTTTGTACTCTGTGTAATTTGCAGAAAATCGATCATCGCGACTTTTCTGAAAATAGGTTCACTCGTATCAATCTGCTCTAAACTTTCTATTAAATGCGCATTGGCCGGTATATCAGCAACCGCAATCCAAGCATGCTCAATCGAAAATTTCTCGCGGACCATGATGAGCAACTGCTCAAAGAAATCAGAACAACGGGTAATGTTCATTATCTCCGTTTCGATCTCAAACAAGTTGCGAGCAATCGCCTCATTGATGCGAGCATTGCTTATTAGCTGGTTTAAATCCGACATCCACTTGTATCCGATATCTATGAACCCAACAGGGCTTGAGGTTAATCCTATAAGTTTAGGTCATTGGCCTTGAAATACTTGCCAAGCAGATGAAGACTTGTTCATATAAGACGATAAAATAAAAACTTGAGATCAACCAATGGCTTCTAGTGATAACGCGCAAACAACCGTTCACCTCGGTCTGAAACTGCTCGATAACTATGTATTTGAAATCGACTTTGGTGACTTTGGCAAAATCATCACCGATGAACCGGAACCACTCGGCCAAGGCGAAGGCCCAAACCCCTCGCATTTGCTTGCTGCATCCATCGCGAATTGTCTGGCCGCCAGTTTGATGTTCGCCGTACGAAAGTTTAAAGGCGACCCGGGAGCGCTTTCGGCACAGGCAGAGCTCAGTATGCATCGCGTTAATGGGCGTTTACGCGTCAAGAAAACCGATGTTACGCTACAATTAGGTAACGCCTACGAAAACCTGCCGCATATCGACAAAGTCTTAGCGCAATTTGAAGAGTTTTGTGTCGTCACCCAAAGCGTTCGAGAGGGATTTGAGGTAAACGTGGAAGTGCGCGACCTTAACGGTGATGTAGCGAAACCATAATGCACACACCCTACGCACAGGCAACTTAAGCAGAGAGCGAACATGCCGTTTATCGGATTATCAAAACCAAAACAACAAGCCGTATCCGAGAGACTTAATATCGGCGACACCGTGCCCGATGGACTTGCCTCGCATGAGCAATTTAGCCTAGTTGTATTCTTGCGACACACAGGCTGCCCGTTTGCAGAGGCGATGTTAAAAGACCTCTCTGAACTTGCAGACGAACACTCAGAACTTCATTGCGTTGCCATTTGTCATGGTGAAGCCGACGTGGCTCAAGCGTGGCTGAACAAGTTTGAACTGTCTCCCGAACTGAATATATACATTGATGAAGAGCGCCGGCTCTATGGCGAATGGGGTGTTGGATACTCAAACATCTTTCACCTCGCGAATCCTAAAATGGTGATGAGCCTAGTGAGTTTGCTACCCCAAGGCATTTACAATCGAGATGCTTCGGGTACACGCTGGCAGACACACGCAAGCTTTTTAGTGGCGCCAGATCAAACCGTACAGTGGGCCCACTTTCCTAGCCATGCTGGGGAGTTCCCTGACCTCCATGATGCAGCGAACGCGGTATGGGATTAGGTGAATTCGCGACGAGCCTGCTGCTGCTTCTCAGTGCAATGCTCGGCATCAATTCAACACCAGAAGACGATCATAATTGGGAAATACTCACGGAATGGACTGACGAAGCACATCCCCACTTCGTCGCGGTCAGTGATACGCTTCTATCGCAATGCGGGTCTGACAATCACTGGATAAACTTCCCAGTTGTCATTCACGGCACACATCAGATTTTTGTAGATAACATTCTTCGAGCGAGCTATGGCCGAACAGACTTCCAAAGCTCAGAGAAAATTTACAGCGCCCCTCAATTACGATGCTCTGAGCTTTACGGTTCGACCCTTCGATGGGAAGTGACGTCGTACTCCCCTTATTTTGCTCGATTCAACACCTTTCCAAGTGTTGTAAATACACCGAGTTTTGACAAATTATTGTTTATTTCCATTGGCTCTAGTCTGCCGTTTGTGATGCTGGCAATTGGTGCGATTGCCTTTAGCTTGCTCGTTAGCACAAATAGCCGCTTTGCATTCAATTTCCTTGGATCGTGCATTTGCTGGTCTATTTTTGCATTGTGCATGAATGGTGGAGCCGGCCTGATCAATCTTCCCATGTTGTATACCCACAAAATAGCCGATAGTGCCTTATGGCTGGCGGTACTCATGCAATTTCGATGCTTCGAAATCAACGGCTGGTTAAACAAACCGATACAGGGCTTACTGGTAGCAAGCATACTGATAGCCTTATTAGTGATTGCCCTCGGAGAAACTGGCGATACCGTTCAATTCGGAACGAGCATTCCATTTCCTGCACTGATCATCGCAAGCGTGTTCGCGCTTCATCATGCTTATGTGAGCAAACACAACCACGCACTAACGAGCTTGGAAATACAGATTAACCTAATCACCATTTCGGTGTTTTTATTCACAGTAATACACGACATACTACTGACTATCGGTGCTTTTGACGGCATGCTCATCATCCCTTACGGAGTGAGTCTCACAATGCTGTTACTAGCCGTAAATGCAAACAAACAATTTACCGCAGCGCACCAATTAAGATTGCGTCACTCGCAGCTGCGCAAAGAGAACATCAACGAAAATAATAGTGGTCAACAAGCCGAGCACACCAAGGGAGACAGCGATGAATACAAATGACGAAAAAGGTCAGCACGACCTATTGGTCAAAGGAGTAATTGAATCAGCCATAAAAATCAGCTTGCTGGGCTTAATGCTGTTTTGGTGCTTTCAGATAATCAAACCGTTTATATCACTCATACTGTGGGGCGGAATTCTTGCCGTAGCGCTCTATCCCGCCTGCATTCTAATTAAGAATAAAACAGGTAGAGGTAAAGGCTTCGCAGCAACGCTGATCAGCATCGCATTGCTCGCGATCATTATTGCACCGATGGCCATGCTTTCTTCCTCGATGATCGATACCGGAACGCAAATCTCTGAAAATTACGCAAAAGGTGAAATAAACATTCCTGCACCCTCAGAGTCCGTTGCTGATTGGCCGTTGATTGGAGAGAAGGTCTATACCACATGGGATATGTTCAATCGCAGCATCAAGGACGCAGCCGAGCACTTTAAACCACAAATTAAAGAAATCGGCAAATGGGTCTTTACCATGAGCACGAACACGGGCTTAACCTTACTGCTGTTCATTGCTTCCATCATCTTGTCGGCTGTTTTGATGGTCAACGCCGGGCCGATCAAATCCGCATCCATCAAGATCACAGAACGCCTTACCAAAAAACAGGGCGAGGATATCGTTAACCTTTCCATCGCGACTATTCGCAGCGTTGCGCAAGGCGTGATCGGAATTGCCATTATTCAAGCGGCATTGGCTGCACCTGCGCTGCTCTTAATGGATGTTCCCGCGGCAGGCATATGGGCGCTGGCTATATTGATACTCGCTATTGTGCAGCTACCCCCAATTATCGCCATTGCACCGATCATTTTTTATGTGTTTTCGGTCGCCGATTCGACAAGCGCCATTATCTTTTCGATCTACCTCTTGCTCGTCGGGTTTAGTGATACCTTCTTAAAACCGCTCCTTTTAGGCCGCGGAGTGGATGTTCCGATGCTGGTTATACTCGTTGGCGCAATCGGCGGAATGATTTTCTCAGGAATTGTCGGCCTCTTCACTGGCGCCGTCGTGTTGGCCCTGGGTTATACACTCATACAAGTATGGATTAACGATGATTTGAGCGAAAAAGCCAACGAAGCAAAACAAGCCGAATAGCGATCCACGAGAACACTGAGACACAAATATGTCAGACAATAATCCGGAGAGTGGTTCTTCAGAGCAAACCGAAGCCCCTCGCCCCGAAACGATAGCGATGCAAGAGGAAGCGCAAGATCCCGGCAACAAGATGCGGAAGATTACACTGTGCTTTCTTGCCTTGTGTTTTATCTTCGCCATCTGGAGCCTGTTCGCAGACCGACTAACACCGTCGACGAGTCAGGCTAGAGTGCGAGGATACGTTGTTGAAATTTCATCCGAGGTGGCCGGAAAGATTGAGGCCATTCATGTCACATCGAATCAACTTGTCAACAAGGGCGATATCCTTTTTGAGATTGAGGAAGAGCCCTTTTTGATTGCGATCGCAGAAGCAGAAGCCGCACTCGAAGACGCCGAACAGCAGATTGGAGGTGATGAGAAAGGCATTCTCGCGGCAGAAGCGAGTGTTGTCGAAGCCAAGGTACGATACGAAACCGCATATAAAGACGCGATGCGCGCAGCAACGATCGCAAAAAGCGGAGCCATCGCCGAGCGAGATGCCGATATCGCCTTTGCAAAAGCAGAAGAGGCAAAAGCAGGCATTGCACGCGCTGAGGCAAACCTAGAAGAGGTAAAAAACCGTTTTGGCCAGCAGGGCGATCAGAACACGAAATTCAAACAGGCATTGGCCAAACTCGAGCAAGCACGCCTGAATCTCACATACTCGAGCGTCGTTGCACCTGCCGACGGTGTTGTCAGCAACATGAAGCTGGAAGTCGGCCAGTACGCGTCGCCAGGCGCGCGACTGGTGAGCCTTATCTCCATCAAAGATGTCTGGATAGAGGCGTACCTACGCGAGAATAACCTTGGTAATTTACAGCCCGGAAATCCTGTACAGATCGCGCTGGACAGCGCTCCAGGAAAGATATTCGAAGGCGTCGTTGACAGCATCAGCTACGGCGTAAAGTGGAACCGCAACGAAAAGCAAGGCGAGCTTGCAAGCATCTCCACCAACTCTGGCTGGCTACGCGACCCGCAGCGCTTTCCCGTCATCATCAAGTTTCGTGACGCAAGTAGTGCCGGTTTACAAAGAGAAGGGGGACAAGCGGACATTATTATCTATGCGAGTGATAACTGGATTCTGAATGTTTTGGGTAAGCTCTGGATCAGAGTGATTACAACGCTCTCCTATATTTATTGACACCAAGCACATAGGGAATATCCGTGTCGGGCATACTAAAGCATTGGGAAATCAGTGACATAAAAGCATTGCGCTTTGCCTTAGGTTTAACACTGGCAACCGCGATTGCGTTTGGTATTGCATGGCCAATTTCCTTTTTGAGCGTGCTACTCGTCGGCAAATTACTGTCGACTGACAAGCCCTATCTTTCTCTTAGTGAAGGCATGGGGTTACTCGTGATCATTTCGATTTCAATGTTCGGAGGGCTGCTGCTTGCACTCGTGCTGCTTCAGTATCCCTCTGCGTTCATGATGACCCTCACCTTGATCCTACTCCGTATCTACTACCTGGGAACACGCGGAGCAGCGCCTGTCTTGATTATCATGATGCTCATTGGCTTCACCGTCATTCCGATGCTAGGCCTGCAATCCATGACACTCGCTTATGAGGCTGTACTTGCACTGATCTTTTCTACTGCCGTCGCATTAACCATCGCCTATATTGCCTACGCACTCGTCCCCGGCGGGACGATCACTGCAAGCCAGAATCGAGAGAAAAAACCGCACGGCGACGTCGCTTCGGCTGTTAAAAGCACCGTGGTGGTATTACCACTACTTTTGTATATCTACTTGGGAAACCGCAGTGACGCAATTTTGATGCTGGTCTTCGTGTCTATCTTGTCCCAAAACACCGAATTCGAAACTGGGGTAAAAACAGGTTTGGGCTTAGTCACAGGCAACCTGATTGGTGGCGCATTTGGCATCGTTATCTACAACGCACTTGTGGCGGTACCCTCCTTTGTGTTTTTTATTCTTTTAATGAGTTCGGTATGGCTCTTTTTCTCCCAACAAGTGTTTCTCAAGAACACGAAAGGCGTTCTATTTGGTATCGCGATGTCGACGATCATCGTCGTGCTTAGCGGGGCGTTCGGGTATTCAAGCTCCGACGCCAGCAATACGGTTTACATTCGTATATTGCAGCTGATCATGGTCGCCGTATACATCGCTATGTCATTCTCAATCATCAACTCACTCATGCTCTTTTTCAGAAGAGACAAGGAGAAACATGTTCAAGCTATTCCTTAGATATTTTGCGCGCGTAACATGGCAGCTGAAATCGATTTATCTGTCTTTTATCGGCCTGTTTTTTCTTGGCGCGTTAGCGATTTCGCACACTGAAAAGCTGTCTTATGGTGATGCACTTTATTTTACGCTAGTGACCGGTATGACTGTCGGCTATGGCGACATCTCTCCACAAACCATTGTCGGCCGCATCATCGCCTTATGCCTTGCGCTTGTTGGCATGATGTTGACTGGGGTGATGGTCGCCACGACTGTACAGGTGGTGAAATACTCCTTTGAAAAGGTCGAAGGTAAAATGCGTTTAGAATAAGGTGGCCGGTTTTCCTGATTCGACACCTCACTGCTGCAAGTACTCTGAAATGTAAAAGTAGCCGTTATGTGCTAGATTCTAAGGAATGGATGCTCCTATTGTGCAGCCTAAACGTAGAGGTCTGAATGAATAAGCGTTATCGCGTTGTTCTATTTTCCCTTTTTACCGCTCTCGCTTCGAGCGTGTTTGCCCGCGAAAATCTAACGCTTCTCGCACCCGAATCACATCCTTTTGCCTACCAGAACGGCGAAGGCGGGATTGCCATCGACATTATTGAGCAGCTCTTCAAAAGATCAAACATAGAGTACGAGCTAAAAATTGTGCCTTTAAAGCGCGCAATAAAAATCGTCGACGAAAGACCACAGCACTGTGTTTTCCCGCTGCAACGAACGCAAGAACGAGAGACTATTTACAAGTGGGTCAGCCCCTTGTTAGTCACCAAATCCACCATTTTTTCTTTGCAATCAAGTCCGATAGAAGTCACGGTACTTGAACAGCTTGCTTCCTACCGAATTGGCACGTTGAGTGGAAGTGGACTAGAAAATTACCTCAACACGGCGAAAATACCTTTGCAAGTAGATGCCGCAGGCAGCGCAAAGCAAAACATTGAGAAGTTGCGTTTAGGACGAACCGAATTATGGGCGACAGACGAACTCGTTGCCGCGTACCATTCAGACGTCACAGGGATCGCGTTAAAACCCCAATTCTGGTTCTTAACGGTCTTGCGCGGGCTAGCCTGCCATATAGAAACAGACGACCAGCTTATTGACGAGCTCACGATGCAACTGAAAACACTGTACGAGAACGGAACGATAGAGGAAATATACCAAGCCTACTCTGAAAAGTTCTTACTCGACATTGATACGAGCCAGCGTTTTTGATGAACCTAACGCATCACGGACACAAAACCATAGAGCAGCTATGCGCTAAGCTCTTGTTCTGTATTTTATGTATAGGCTTTTTTTCTGCCGATCTTTATGCCAATGAGGCAAAAATAAAACGCTGGATTTTGAATGAGTTCCAACCTTCAACCTTAAATCTTGAAGAGCAAACGAGAGAACTCAACTGGTTTGCCGAAGCGGCAAAACCTTATCAAGACCTGACCATTCACGTTATTTCTGAACGCATCGACACCCATTGGTACGAAGCAAATACCTTGAGCCGAGCTTTCTATGACATTACGGGCATCAAAGTCGTACATGAGCTGACTGGCGAAGACGATGTAATCAAAAAACTCAGCACGCAAATGGAAATGGGGCTGAACCTATACGACGGCTATATTAATGACAGCGACCTGATTGGCACACACTATCGATACGATAAGGTTGTTGCACTCTCGGATTACATGGCCGATCAAGGCAGGCGCGTAACGCTACCTTCGCTAGACCTTGATGACTTCATTGGCCTAAAGTTTAGCTCTGGGCCTGATGGCAAGTTATATCAATTGCCCGACCAACAGTTTGCAAACTTGTATTGGTATCGCCATGACTGGTTTAGTGATAACGCCTTAAAAGCGAAATTCTATGAACTTTATGGTTACGAACTCAACGTGCCAGAGAACTGGTCGGCATACGAGGATATCGCCGAGTTTTTCACAGAGCATGTCAAAGAAATAAACGGTGTCAAAATATATGGCCATATGGACTATGGCTTAAAAGATCCCTCAATTGGATGGCGATTTTCTGATGCCTGGCTCTCCATGGCGGGAGCGGGCGACAAGGGCCTGCCAAATGGTCTTCCGGTCGATGAATGGGGCATTCGTGTTGAAGACTGCCACCCTGTTGGCGCGAGCGTGGAGAGAGGCGGTGCGGCTAACAGTCCTGCCGCCATCTACGCCATGCGCAAGTATCAAGAGTGGCTAAAGAAGTATGCCCCTCCTGAAGCAAGAAACATGAACTTCACTCAAGCGGGTGCGATTCCGGGAAATGGCACAATTGCCCAACAAATCTTTTGGTATACGGCCTTCACCCCTGCGCTCACTGATCCCAAGCTTTCTCCAGCGGTCGTCAATGCGGACGGGACACCCAAGTGGCGTATGGCGCCTTCTCCTCGCGGGGTGTATTGGGAGAAAGGCATGAAGCTCGGCTATCAAGACGCGGGGGCGTGGACGTTTTTCAAAAACACACCACCCAATAGATTGGCTGCGGCTTGGCTTTACGCACAGTTCGTGGTCTCCAAAACGGTGTCACTTAAGAAAACCATAGTAGGCCTAACCCCCGTCAGAAAATCTGACATCCACTCTGACGCGTTCACCCAAAAATCAAAATCGCTCGGCGGGCTCGTCGAGTTTTATCAAAGCCCTGCAAGAGAGCTTTGGACACCCACTGGCACCAATGTCCCAAATTACCCAGCTCTCTCTCCTGCCTGGTGGCAAAGTATCCCTGAGGCGCTCAGCAATCTCACCACGCCTGAAGAAACAATGAACGCACTAGCCAACAGGCTAGATAATGCACTTGAAAAACTCAGCCATAACAAAGAGCTAAAGTGCGCTCCAAGATTAAATCCGAAAAAAGCGCAATCCTATTGGTTGAATCAACCCGGAGCACCCAAGCCAAAGCTGGAAGTAGAAAAAAACCAAGGTAGGACGCTGACCTATGAACAGTCTCTAAGGCAGTATTCCAACTAGTTGAGGTTGAGTCGGGCATCGGTAGTCTCACCCCGCCCGAAAACTCAGACCGAACATTCAGACAGTGCTAAAAACCAAGCAAACACGATCACACATCCATATCCATATCCATATCCATATCCATATCTATCCGCCAACTAATTTCGTTGACCAAACGATAGATCCAATGCTAGTTTTTCAAGCAAATAAAACACTCAATGGTACCCATGCCATGCAAGCCCCCTTTTTCAAAAGATCCGCGTACCCAAACCATGGGCACTCGACCCACTGGCTCGTTTCGCTTATGCTCTCTGCCGCTTTTTTAGCGCTGCCCAGCATCTCATACGCCAACGAAGAGACGACCAAAGAACCTCCTTTACTCACGTCACTTTATGGGCATGTAGGCGCGCAGTTCAGTATTGATGACCGCGTAGACAGCCAAGGCGGTATTAACCAAATCAATGGCGTAGACGATTGGGGCGCAGCATTCAACATTGGCGCCCTTTTCTCGCAACCGTTCGAAGAGCCGCTTTCCCTGTACGTCGAAGGCACTTATCTCAATCCGGGTGATCGGCACTTTACGATACTCGGTGCCGGCGCCCGCTATGACTGGATCGAAGAGCAAAGCGCAATCACGCCCTACGCTTCTTTGGGGCTTGGCTATCTGTCGATGCGCTGGGACGATGAACCGGTTAGTGGTTTCACCGCGGAAGCCAAATCTGGCAGCAGTGGCGTCGTCACCGGACAAGCCGGTCTGTTATGGTCGTTAACCGAGTCGTGGGGACTGGATCTTCGTGCACGCTATGATGTGTACGACGTGACTAGCACGATCGTTCAGGCCAATCAGGTTTCACAAATTGAAGACCGATCTGCTCTCTCATTGTTGGTTGGCGTGGCCTATCACTTCGGCCAAGAAAAACCAGATAGAGACGATGATCGAGACGGCGTCATGAACTCCGTCGATCAATGTCCCAACACCTTGCTCTACGTTCCGGTAAACGAGGTCGGCTGTCCTCAACCACTATTTAGCATCGACCTTTCGTTTGAGTTCGCCAAGTTCCAAGTCACGAACTTGATTGATCGACCAGATTTTCCTGTCGTGCGTTTTCTAGAGAAAAACCCTCAATATCATGTCCACATCACGGGGCACACTGACTCAACGGGACCAGAAGAAATCAATCAACGCTTGTCAGAGCAACGTGCTCAAGAAGCAAAAAACTTTCTTGATGAAAGAGGCATCGATCCCGCGCGCATAACAACCGACGGCAAAGGGCAGTCAGAACCCATTGCAGGCAATGAGAACAAATTCGGACGCAAGCGTAACCGTCGTATAAGCGTCGAATTCTACATACCAGAAACGCAATCGGGAGAGTAATCAACATGCGCATGTTCTTGGTTTTCTTCACCGCTTTGACTTTAATGAGTGGCTGCTCTCGTCAAGACCCGCTGTTCATCGACAATGGCGCGCCCGAGGTTGCTCCTTACCTCGAGGTCATCCCCAACGAGGCAGAGATTAACGTTGGCACTTCTCAGCCATTTCAGGCTTTTCTCGTCGACCCGGTTGCGCAAACACGAGAAGAGGTAACGAGCCAAGCGAGCTGGACAAGCAGCGACACCAGCATCGCAACCGTAAGCACCGCGGGACGAGCATCAGGAGTTGCAACGGGCAATAGCTCTCTGGCCGCAACGCTTGACGACTTGAGCGCAAATGCCTCGCTGTCGGTGGTCGATGAGACGCTCGTGCGCATTCAGTTACTACCTGCCGAACAAGTTGCGCTTGTCGGTATGCAGCGCCCATTTCAAGCCCTAGCCGAGTATGCCA
The DNA here is from genome assembly GCF_001635105.1 of Oleiphilus sp. HI0079. Lineage (NCBI taxonomy): Bacteria > Pseudomonadati > Pseudomonadota > Gammaproteobacteria > Oceanospirillales > Oleiphilaceae > Oleiphilus > Oleiphilus sp. HI0079. Next base: position 3,141 of record NZ_LWFT01000806.1, on the reverse strand, counting down.
GTGGGCGCACTCAAGATGTCACAGCCGATGCCAGCTGGGCAAGCGGCAATACAGCCGTTGCAGATATCGCAAGTCCGGGCCTGACAGACGCCATATCGCAAGGTCTCGCACCGATCACCGCGACCCTTAGTGGTGTTGTTGGGAATGCAGAGCTGGGCGTACTCAACGCAACGATCGATGCGATGAGCATCACTCCTGAACAGGCGACGATCAACGTTCAAACCAGCGAAGAATATCGCGCTACGGTGCTGCTGAGCACTGGCGACACGATTGACGTCACCGATCTGGTTACCTGGAGTTCGTCGGATGGCACGGTGGCCTCGGTAAGCAATGACACAAACAGCAAAGGCCGCGCGTTTGGTATCAAAAAAGGAACAGCCTCAATTGTGGCCTCTGCCACTTTTGCATCGGTCACCATTGCGCAAACTGCTCAGCTGACTGTGGACGCCGTAGAAATCGTCTCACTTTCAATCGAGCCGGCTAATATTTCTGTGGCTGCAGGCACGACGGGCACATTGACCGCCACTGCATACTATGACGACGACTCAGCGATAGACGTGACGCGTGATGCTTTTTGGCTATCAAGCAATCCAAATTCTGCGTTTATTGAATCGACCGGCAACAATGCGGGGGCTGGTGAAGCTCAGGCGCCCGGCGATGCGAAAATTTTCGCGCGCTTTGGCGGGTTGACAGCAAGCTCGCTCGTCACGATTACCGAAGCAACTCTAGAGTCGATTCAAGTCACACCAATCACAGCAAGCATTAGTGCAGGCACGGCATTGCCATATTCGGCAACCGGCATCTATAGCGATGGAAGCCTTAGCGACTTAACAACACGCGTGAATTGGAGCTCTGCCGATCCCGCTATTGCGAGAGTGGACGCCAGCGGATTGGTGTACGGTGTTAGTCTGGGTACGACGAGTATCATTGCCTCCTACGACGGAAAGCAAAGCGCCGGCGAAGCGATCGTAACCAACGCTGTCGTCAGCGAGTTGGAAATCAGTCCGCTTCTGCATAGCATGCAAGTGGGTACGACACAGCAATACACTGCGACGGCTATCTTCTCTGACGGCCGGCGCTACGATGTAAGCGATCAAACATTTTGGCAGTCGAGCGACAGCAACATCGTCGCTATGGGCCCCTTTGGTCGAGTAAATGCGGTCAGCGCAGGCAATGCCACGATATCCGGCAAATACGAAGGGATAACCGGCAACGCACTTGCCAGAGTAACAGCCACCACACTCGAATCCTTAGCCGTCATTCCCCGTAACTTGGATTTACAAGCGGGCACGCGGCAAGAGTACAGCGCTGTCGCGTTATTTAGTGACCATATTGAGGATGTCACATCTTCTGCAAGTTGGGTAAGTTCAAATACGCAAATTGCCACCGTCAGCAATGCGGGTGGCTCTAAGGGACTAGTGACCACGCTTAGCGCAGGACAAGTCGAAATCTCTGCAAACTTTGATGGTTTATCTAGTTCGGGCGTTCTTTCGGTGTTTGAACCGAGCCTTGTTTCGCTAGACGTTACATGTGTAGATGATGTACTTCAACTAGGCAACCAAACCTTGTGCGAGGCGACGGGCACCTATTCAGACGGACACAGACAAATCATTACCAACGAGGTGCTTTGGCGCTCAAGCAATACGACCGTAGCCACCGTCGAAAATGCAGCGACTAATCGCACGCCGGGGCGCGTGACTGCGCTCGCTGTCGGTTCGAGCAACATAAGCGCTTCGATTGATGGTATTAGTGACTCCGTCACTATTTCGGTAGAAACCGCTAGCTTGGTTTCGATCGATGTTACAACATTCAAAACAACACTCATCGTTGGCGAAACAGAGCCTTTCTTTGCACTGGGCAATTACAACGATGGCTCAACCAACGATCTGAGCGAAAGTGTCGTTTGGACATCATCTAACAGCTCCGTTCTTGCCATCAGCAACGCGATTGACCGTAAAGGCGAAGCAGACGCTTTGAGTGACGGCACGGCAGTAATTACAGCAAGTCAGGATGGCGTTCTTGGCAATTCTCCCACCATAACAGTGAACCCGGAACCCCCTTCCAACAATATACGCAAGATAGACGTTCTTTGTTTAGGAGGACAATTCGGCGGGCCCATTGAGCTTGAAATTGGCGAGCAGGATCGTTGCCAAGCGATTGCAACGAACAAGGACAACACCACACAGGATGTCACAGCCCTTGCAACATGGAGCGCAGACAAGCCCTCCTTGCTGCGCGTCATCGGCTTAGATAACAACAATGAGTTTCTGCTAGTAGAGGGATTATCCAGCGGCAACACCTTACTTCGCGCAGATTACGTGAAAAGCGGTTCGATCGTCTTCAAAATACGTTGAGCAAAGGGACACAACCGGACCAAACTAAGTACGACTAAGCGCTGCTCTTAAACTTAGCGCTACTCTTAAACTTCTTCTAACCTTGGTGCACACGCTGCCAAGGTTAGAAGAAACCGCGTTCCTTGACCAACCTCGGACTCAGCGCGAATTTTCCCAGCCAAGGTATCAACAACAATGTTGTGGCAGATATGCAGCCCGAGACCACTCCCGCCTTGGCCCAGTCTGGTAGTGTAAAAAGGATCAAATATTTTGGGTAACGCAGTCTCCGGGATCCCTTTGCCGTCATCCTCCAAGGTAATTTGAACTTTATCCTCTTCTTTCATCGCGGATATTCGAATGCGCCCTTGCATACGGTCTTCGAACCCATGAATGAACGCGTTCATAATCAAATTACTTAAAACCTGTCCTAACGGACCCGGATAGCTATCAAGCGAGATTTCTGAGGCAACATCGAGCTCTATCTTGATCGCTTTTTTCTTGGTTTGTGGATGCAAGGTCAGCAGAATCTCATGAAACAGCTCATTCAGCGAGAACGTCCGCCTTTGCGAACTACTCTGATCGGTTGCCACTTGCTTAAAACTGGTGATTAGTTCCGATGCCTTTTCAAGATTACGGGAGGTAATACCTGCGGCCATGATTGCGTCATTAAGGAACTCTTTTAGGCCACTTTTGGTAACAGAACCAGTCGCAAGTTGCTGCTGAATACGTTCGGCAAAGTCTTTAAGCGTGGATGAAGCCATGGTGGCATTGCCTATCGGCGTATTTAACTCATGGGCAACACCCGCAA